>JAKAAY010000018.1 GCA_021802055.1 Thermoplasmata archaeon | reverse complement strand
ATAGATTATAAAGCGCCAAGGGAGGTATATGAAGAATGGAAAGAAAGTATAATAGAAAAGTGATGATAGCTAAGAAGCCAATCCACTCTCATAATAGGGGACCAAACCACTCCGCCTCTAACATACCATCACAACTTTCGGGAAGCTATGTCCCTTGTTTAATTGCGTATGTATGGGGTCAAGAATCAAGAAAAATAAGCACATTTTGATTGTTTCATAACTGCAAGGCATTATATAGAGATACACATTAAGTGACGGATGTTAAATCAAGAAAGTATCTATACTGATCAGCGGGTAGAAAAGGTCAAAGCGGAAAACCGTATGTTTCCTTGCGGCGGGATTAGTTTTTTCCGTGGTGGTTCTGTCTCTGATTTGGTTGATGATGCCTTCAGCACAAGCTGCAACAGAGCCACACGCCACTCCTGCAGCCTACGTTCCCGGTAATTATTATACTACAACCTGGCAGGAAAATAACATGTGGGGTTGGTGTCTCGGTCAGGTAAATACACAATGGAACTGGGAAGACAATACCGGCGCAGGCCAATTTGTCCTGAATGAGAATACCTATTTCCACAACTGGGTAAATCACCCTTGGTGGTCATCTGCCTCGATCACGGGAACCAGTAATTCACAATCGGCATATGTCCTTAACTCTGAGACATCATACCAGATCACCACTACCAGCGGTACAATCGTGCTGAACATAGTTCAGGTCACAGGACATCCTAATGAAGTTGGTGTGCAAGCATACATCCTTGGCCAGTCACTAACAGAAGCCGTGTACTTCATACCGGTGGAGGTCGATTAGTCCCCGTTTCGAAACTCTCACAAGAATGAAGAGCGGATAACGCTTTAATTCTATGATAGAGATTTCCGGTGTCAACGATGGCCATGTCTGCGAGCAAAAAGAGACCCAGAATGAGAAGGAGCATTAGAATTTCCACACTATTAGTGGTGGTCATGGTTCTCACTGGGGCTCTCATAAATTTTATACCAGTGACTACCTTTTATTTTGGGAGTTACATTACTGAACCGTACCAGAATACATTCTCTGATGGTTCTTCCCTGACATACTATGGTACTTGCGGACTCTTCATCAATAGCACCGGTCAACCGTATTCCTATGGTTTCAAGGCAACCATTACTGATAAGGGTCGTGGCCAGTATTCAATGGAGACCATTGTCTACAAACTGGTAGGAACGTCCATTGGGTTCAACATCAATAATCTACCCTCCTTGCCGTTCTCTGCTTCTCAAATTTTGGAGGTTTACAATCATACTGATGTGGTCAACCAGGACAGCAACCCCTTTCTATCACTATTGTTGCCAAACGGCACAGGGGTAAAAACTCCACTTTTCAGCGCAAGCATCTCCTCAAATAATATTTCGCACCTGGTAGTTCGACCCTTTCTCGGATATCCGGCTTATCATAACCTAAGATTGCCTGCCTTTGACGTGGTGCAGTACGTTCACATCGGGACGCAGTATGCACTGGCAAACATGAAATACTCGCAGAATTTTAGCTCAATTTTTCACTATATCTATCCCGGGGTCACCGGTAATGACTTTAGCCGGGGAGCGAGCATTATCATAGGCAGCGGAAACTCAGCGCCGCAACAGGATTGGGTCGGTTGGATTTATTACGGCTTTGAGGCAAGTTTGCCGCTTAATTTGGTCCTACTTGGAGCAGGGCTCATAATATCCATAATCGCATTCAGGCAAATGAGGTAGTTTCTTGAAGGTGGAACTAAAGAATCTATCGTTCAGTTTTGGTGCTGTTCAAGTATTCAATGAGATTAACCTGGATGTGAGTTCCAGGAGAATCGCAATCCTTGGGCAGAACGGATCGGGCAAGACAACTCTCCTTTCCCTTCTTTGTGGTCTGCTGCGTCCTTCAGATGGCCACGTCCTTGTCAACGGTATTGACCCGTATTTAAACAGGGATGAGTTTGTTTCCCGCTTTTCGTTTTCCTTCGAGCGTCCGCATTACCCGTACCGCTTCAAGGTCATGGATTATACCAGATTTCTCTCTGTGACGCGTGGTTGCGGGAAAGTCCTTGAAACCCTAATTGATATATTGCAACTGAACAAGGCTCTGGAAAAAAAGATCTCAGAACTGTCAAGCGGAGAGGAACAGTTCATTAACATCCTTAATACAATAGGTTGTGGATCTAGATCGCTGATTCTTGATGAACCATTTTCCAGACTGGATGCCTTCAGGTCCTCAGTCCTGATGAAATATCTGGCGGTTGAGTCCAACCTAGACTACATATTCTCCACTCATTTGCCTGAAGAAGCGGAAGGAGTTGGGGATTACTTCGTAATACTTGGTAAAGGGCAAATAACCTGGATGGGTGACATGCATTCACTGTACAGGGACAATATCTACGAAATCTATCTTCCTGATTATTCAGAACCTGGGCTGGAGGTCCTATTTAGATACGGCAGGATCTTCTTGGTCAGGTCCGAGAAAGAGAAGCTTGAGAAGATGATGTCAGAAGGAAATATAATGGGATACAGAAAGGCAGGTATAAGGAGGGCGTACTACGAAGCTACTCAGCTCCATAAGATGGTACAGTAAAGGGCTCTATCCCCATCCTTATACGGAAGCTTTTTTAATGTTGATAATACTCCTTCAACTTACTTTCCGCATGAGTTGAAAGGCTTATCTTCGAATTATTCATCAGCTTCCTGAATACCTATTTCCCTACCTCCTGGAGCACTTTGAGGTCCTCCTCAGTTGGTTCAATTATTCTTTGATCCACCACAGCATTCCACTGGATCAATAATTTCATGACATCTTCCAGATCACTCTTCCTGATAATTATGACACCACGCAACAGCTTCCGGTGAGGGATACTGTCAAGCAATCCCCTCCTCCTGTACCTGTATTTTCCATTTCGTGTGCTTGTTTCCTGCCCGTAGAATCTCTTCACGAACTTTCCCAGATCGCTATTGTTCATCTTCTTCGGCAGATGGAATACAAGGATGCATGCCTCCATATGGGCAGTAATGCCCATACATTAATAAGCTCTCCGGTATTGCTGTTGCATGGATCCTGAAGGGCTGGAACTTCATACAAAAACCATAGGGCCATTGCCCGTCATAAACCATTTCATGGAGAGGCTGCACCTGGAAGAGATCATTGGCAGCCGGCTTCAATCAGCACATGATGCCGGTACAGTGCAGTGCATCGGGATCCTGATACGGAACGTTCTTGTCTCAAGGGAACCCCTGTACGGCATCGGGGAATGGGTGGAGGAATATCCGCAGGCACTGCTTGGCACATCCGGTGATGATGCCATGCACATCAATGATGACCGCATTGGCAGATCCCTTGAAAGGCTTTTCGATGCCGACAGGTCATCACTCATGACAGAGATTGTTGTCAGCGCTGTCAGGGAATTTGACCTCTCCATGAAGAGGTTCCACAACGATTCGACATCCGTGGCATTGAGCGGTTTATACCGGACAGCGACAGGAAAAGACATGAGGATGAAGAAGACCGTGAACCTTACATTCGGCCACAGCAAGGATCACAGGAAGGACCTGAAGCAGCTTGTATGGATCCTCACAGTCACTGCAGACGGTTCAGTCCCCGTACATTACAGGGTTGCTGACGGCAATACGAATGATTCACCGACGCACATCGAGACATGGGATTCCATCAGGAAGCTTACCGGAAGATCGGATTTCCTCTACGTTGCAGATTCAAAGCTCTGCTCTGATGCAAACCTGAAATACATTGACGGAAACAATGGAAGGTTCATCACCGTCCTGCCGGCAACCTGGAAGGAGTATGGCATGTTCCAGGAATGGATACAGTCCCATACTGTCGTATGGGAGGAGACCGTGCATGGAAAGAAGGAGGACAGGGGGCAGGTATGGAAGCTGGCTGAGTCCCCCGTTCCTGCTTCCGGTGGTTTCCGCACAGTATGGGTGTGGAGTTCACAGAAGGCAGGGCATGACAAGGATGTGCGGGATGGCATGATGCGCAAATCCATCATGGATCTTGAAAGGCTGGAGACAAAGCTCAGGTCGAAGAAATGCAGGCTTCACAGCATGGATGACGTGAAGAAGGCGTCGGAAGCTGCCATCGGCAGGACCGCGAGGAGATGGGTTGGATTCAGGATAACAGAAGAGGATGTGGAACGGAAGGTGCAGCGTTCCAGAGGAAGACCCGGGCCCATGACGGAATACCGCACCGTGATCAGGAAGCGATTCCATGTGGAGTGGAAACCGGAAGAGGAAAATATCGACTTTGACGAAACATGCGACGGCATGTTTCCCCTGATCACCAACGACAGGAAGCTGTCCCTGAAGGAGATTCTTTCCAGCTACAAGTTCCAGCCACATGTGGAGAAGAGGCATGAGCAGCTCAAATCCGTATACGGGGTTGCACCTGTCATGCTGAAGAACGTGGACAGGATAGAGGGTTTCCTGTTTGTGTATTTTCTCGCATTACTGGTTGAGAGCCTCATAGAACGTGAGATCAGGAATGGCATGAAAAAAGAGGAGAGGAAATCAATCCGGATATACCCTGAATTCAGGTCATGCGAATCACCCACAACTGATCGTGTTCTGGGTGACTTCTCCATGGTACAGATGAACTGGATCGAGGCGGATGGAAAGATGGTGAAGAAATTCCTGCCGAAACTTACGCAGCGGCAGGAAGATCTGTTGAGACTGGCAGGTGCCCCCTCCGACTCTTACCAGCAGGACTGGAATGCTGTTCCGGGCGGATGAAAAATTCGGGAATAATGCTCTAAATTTTTGCGGAAAGTAAGCTTCAAGCATACATATTCAGCAACAGCCTAATCTCTGATAGTTACTACTATGTTGTTCAGTTTCTTGTAATCCCCTTAATCATTCTTTCAAACGGCCTTCACTTTGTCAGGGATAAGTCTATTACAGTTTTCGAGGTCCCCCTTCTGGAAAGCTGGTCTGCAGTGTCTCTAGGAAAGGTTTCTGCCCTGTTCATTAGTTTTGTCCCTTTCCTGGGGGCAGAGTCTGTTTTACTGGTCTATTTTGGGCACACATCTTTACTGTCATTGGTCGTTGCCTCAATCTTCATCTATTCGTCTATCGTGCTATTCAGTTCTCTCCTGTCGTCTCCTTCAATATCTTTTTTTATGATAATTTCCTTTCTCTTCCTGATACCATTTTCCATAACGGCTCTGCTTGAAGATTATACCATAATCCATTTGAGGGCAGGACTCATCATGAGTGGAATAATATACTTCTTTTCCCCCGTGATTGCTCTTGAGAGCTACAAAGGTCACTATTTGTCCATGACGCCCGTTTCAGGCGCCGCAATTGTAATGGTTGCATCGATCGTTCTCCTTCTGTTTTACCACATGATTTTTGCCAGAACACAAATCAAGCCCTAGCCGTGTATAATGGTTTCCGGAGTCGTCTATAGGACTCAATTACCTTTCGTCCTCTTCCTGGACTGTTTGAGGAGAATTCCAAAAAAACTCTCACCGAAACAACTTTTCATGGCCTCATGGTCAATAGTCATGAACCTTTACCGCACTGGGTTGGTAGTGTCCAGCATTTTGTGTAAAGAAAAGATCAGGACTTATAAAAATTAGCTGCTTTGAATCTATTTTAAGACATTATCTCAATTGATGGATACTTTCCCATGAATCCTCACATGCAATGGTGCTGGTTCCAAATTAGGTTTCTAAATGGCTCTTGAATAAAGGTCAACACAAACATCAATAGTAACCGCAGACCTCGGTTATAGTGCCAATCCTGCTGGATTAATGCAACGGCAAAACATGAATCGATATGGCGATCCATGCCATTGGATGATCGAAGGGATAAGACGCAATGGACGGGCATAAGATAGGGATAGAGATTGGAATGTAAGTAAGGAAGGATAGAAATGCACCCGTTCCGATGGATGGGAAATTCGAATTTAAAATTAGTTAAAAATCAAAGTCTAAACATTCCAATCATGGATGGCATGGATCAGGTCTATTTTTATTCAACCATTAATATATCCCAAAAAGTGATCCAAAAGCATGGCATGAGTATATAAATAAACCCGTTAAGAAGGGATATAATGAAACAATTGTATCATAGTTAATAGTGGGTCTGTCCGGATTTGAACCGGAGTTTCCGGCTCCCGAAGCCGGAAGGATGCCAGGCTACCCCACAGACCCAAGCCAGAGGAAAATGTCTGATCGGATATGAAACTTCATTCTGTTTATCAATGCCGATGGAAAGAGGGAAGGAAATACCCATCAAGACTCCTGGTTCACCATTCCGTCGCTGGTATAACCCAACTGTATGACCTTTTTCATATTCACCTTGTATCCAATAATACCGATGACGACCACAGAAAAGATGACCAGGAAGAATGGGATTCCTATGATGTCAAGGTTGTGGACCTTAATGCCTGTGGAGAAACCGTAATTAATGATTTCCGGGAATGCAATCGCAAAGGCTCCAGCTATTACAAATGCCAGCCCACCATAGGTGAGCACATAGGAGCTGATCCCTCTGGCCACCGTCATTACGCCCTGCATTGAAAGCTTCTTAACCTTAGTCAGCCACATGCCAAATATTGAGCCTGACATGACCTGCATGGTCATCGTTCCCAGTCCAAACAACACGCCTGGCATGAATCCCAGATAGATGGGCATTGCAGGGGCAAGAACAAAATAAATTATGAGGGCGAATGCCCCAAAGCCAAATCCTGCTATGAATCCGTGGACAAAGGCAAGTTTCAGGGGAATGGGACGGTAAACTCCATTTGACTCAACCATAACCGGGTTTGCTATATGCTCATCTTCCCGCTGTTCCTTTTCCGATTCATGCGGATGTATCCGGAATATCCTGTAGAGGCTGTGTTCAAAGAGGTGAAAGTGAGGGTACTTAACTTTTCGGCTTATGTAGAGACCGGAAAGTGCCATTACTGTCCCCACTATTACATATATAACCCCGTTAAAGAATGGGTACAGAATGAATCCTGCAAATGCCAGGGCTGCTAACTCCGATAGTATGGCCCTCTGAATTGTGAACCCTGAAGAAAATATAAGGCCCGCTTTGGCACCTCCCTTGGTGGAGTAACTTCCAACGGAGTAGGAGAAGGTTATCGGCCATGTGTGCTCATCAGGGGTTATTCCATGAACTATGCCAAGGAGGTACGACACCAGAAAAGCAAGATAGAGCCCATCATATCCCGGGTTCCATAGGTTTATCACTATTCAGTCACCCCTGATGCGCCTGCCGTGCGGGCATGTTGAAGGTTTGCCCAGATTCATGAAGAGCCTCGAAATTACATCCTGTTCGATTATATAGTCGATCTTGCTGGCTTCCTTGCAGCATTCGTCTTCCGGGATGCCGTTCTTGTAGAATATGTATTCAATAACCCTGTGGCTTTCCATGAGTTCCCCGTAGGTTTGCATTCCGAGATCTGTAAGTGTAACCATTCCCTCAAGTCTTCGGATGAGACCTTTCTGATCCAGGCGATCGAGGAGGTTCATAACCGTGGGAGAACTTACCTGGAGTTTTCTGGAAAGATTCACAAGCCTGTCTGGAAAACCATTTTTGATATCTTCTCCAATGACAAGTAGGCAGTCTCTTTCCCTTTTCGTGATGCCTTTTGTCTTACTCATAATGTTAGTATTATACTAAGATATTTAACCATTTACTTTTGACATTTAAGTTGTATTGATTCCTGGAGGTAAATCACCAATAGTACATTAAGTCGGGTTCAATTCAGCGGAAAATGGCAATAAACTGGCAATTGAGTCAGACAAACACAAAGAATTACTATCATTTGAAAAGATGCCGGGATCGGGGATCGAACCCGAGACCTTCGGATTTCTCAGAAATTAATCTTATGAGTCCGACGCTCTTCCAGCTGAGCCACCCCGGCATAGATTTATGCAGGCACGGTGCTTGCTTCGTCAACACTTTCTGGAGCAGTTTTTCTCCGGGATTTTCCAACTACCTCAGACTTTCTAATCTCGAGCTTCTTAACGGGATAAATGTGCTTTACCGAAGCCATGACCTCATTCTGGATCTCATCTCCTATGAGGTAAGCGCAGGCTTCATGGTATGACATCTGTGAAAGTCTTGAAGTCAGGTGATCCTTGACTGTTTTTCTCAGTGCAGACCTCTTGTTAGCCGTCAGTTTAGCGTCGGTTACAATGACTGACTTTACAGAGATCACGTAATTGTCATTCGTGAGAAACTCGGATACGATATCTATTCTCTCCTTTCTTCTTCTCACCATTCTTCTGACATAATCATCACTCACGTAGTGACCCACGAAGTCTGAAATACACTTTGTCCCCTGGCACTCCGAAATTCGAAAAATAGCCTTTGTGTTTCCCTTCTTGAAGTTACCGGTCAAATCAGATACTGGGACCTCTATCTTTCTTCCTATCATAGACTCTGGGCCATTCCCCAGGCTTTCCAGCATATCCTTCCCGCCTAAATAGGATGGCGCGGATACTACGTACCATGTCTTCTCTTTCCACTTGTCTTTCCCCTTTCTTTGAGTCCTATCGGAAGCCATTAAATCCCTCTGAATGTCTGAACGTGAATCAGGTAGCAGCGTAATAATGAGTGCGAATTAAACCTTTCGCAGCAAAATAGAGGGACATAACCATTTTTCATGTCCAGACCCTGATGGAGATCAGTTCCTGGAAAGGGATGCCGTCATACAGTGGGCCCCTCCATATCCTCCTGTAAGCTCACTCAGATCGAGATCTATTGCATCTATGCCATGTTCCTTGACTGCCTTCGAGAACGGAAACATCTTCTCTGTCCCGCTACTTGACATGGATTCCTTAACTATTCGTACCACTGATTGGGGCAGCACTGAATCTCCAAGGAGTTTCCTCAGTACATTCTCACTCCTGACAGCGACTATTTTGGATCCTGAAATTGTGAGAAAGTTAGACGAATAGCTGACCTGTTCTGCAACAGACAGATCCACAAAGGAATAACCCCTGTCCTTCAGGAAGTCATACAACCTGGTTTTTCCAGATGATTTATACACCGTGCCTTCCCTGACAAACACCTCAGTCTCCGCCTTCTTTGCCAGTTCAACCGATGTCACAGCGACCCCTGAGTCTGCTATGTTGAAGTACGTGTCAAGGTGCATATTGACCATGGGGTCCCTTGGTGCTCCTTCCATAAAAGAATATAATGGATTTTCCACTACACCTATTTCTTTAAAATCCAGCATTCCGCTCTGCATTGCTGCCAGCGCCCCGGACCGGTTGGTTCTTGTGCCTATGCCTATAAGGGCAAAATCCCGGGCAGGAATAAAATCACCTCCTTCGAAGAAGTCCTCGCCCTCGATTCTTGATACATTTCCCACCCTGAAGCTGTTCTTCAGAACAAATTCGGTTATCTCCGTCTCCTTTCGCCTCTGGAGAGAACGCATATTTCCCACTATGACGCCCCTGTTTCCCACCGCCTGCTGATCTCTCATAAAATACAGGTTAGCAAGCGGTATATTGGAGTAGATGGTGGGGTAGTTTGGAGTTCCATCAGCAGTCTTCTTCAGGTTGATGGCAGGTTCCAGCGTCAGGATGTGGAAAAGATTGAGCGAATCTAGGCCGGAGATATTCTTTCTGAATTCCTCCTTTGCCTTCTCAGAAAGTTCTCTGCTCCCGTAGAAGATAACCAGCTGCCTGACTTTATCTTCAAGCAGGCGCCTGAACGCGGGGTCCTCATCAGCCGTGCCCACTATGAGTTGCCTCAGTATGGAAACCTTTACACCTTCACCCTTAAGCGTTTCCTGCAACCTCCTGTGTTCCTCAACCGCTTTGGAAGTTCTGAAAATACGTTCAAATAGAAACGGTCTGGGGGAAAGCATTGCATATTCTATCTCTATCTCCGGCTCATGAACCATCACTTCAGTGAGCCTGTCCCATTCTGCGGCTATTTGCAATATAACACCAGATTCAGGGAATATACGTTCAGTCAAAAAAGTATTGATCGTTAAAGCAACTGGCGTGAACAACGTCTGACGCTTCTTTGCGCCTCACTGTGAACACGGAGTACGTAACGGGATCCATAACCTCCGTCTCCTCCTCCCTGCGCGATACCACTATGAGGTCCCTGTGCTCCGGCAAGATTGCCAGAACCTGGTAATCGGAGTTGAGAAATTCCTTCTTCATGACAGAGATTCCCTGAGAACCACCGGGAGGAGCAAGCTTCAGCCTGCCAGATGTCACTTCCAGGATAATATATGGTGAACCCCGGTATGACACAACTGCACCCTTGGAAATACCCAGATGCCTCAGGGAGTAGGTATACCTGTAAAAATCCTCCCCATTTTTGCGTCCTGCAAGTGTTTTTGACACCTTAAGAGACGTTGAGAACCGGTCCTGTATCAGGGAGGCCAGCTTCTTGGCGTCTGAATTATTGCCCATGTAGATGTCATATCCCTCATCCTTCTTCTCGACTTTTGAAATGAAGGATCCCCTTTCGATGGACTCGTATCTTGAGAATGCCTTTGTTGAAAACTGCAGCATCTCCTCAAGTCCTATCTTTTCGCTTACAGACCTGAGTTGGAGGATTGCCTCGTAATAAGATCCAGTGAGTTTGTTGCACTGCGGGCAACTTATCCTTGACACAACAAGTTCTATGGTACCCGGAACTTCCATTTGTGCCACCCCGGGCCAGTCGATCTTTGCACTGTATGATGCGGACCTTCTTTCGATGGAGATTGAATCCATATCCACATGAATGCTTGCGTCTCTCTCACCTGCGTGGATTTTGCTTTCCAGAGCCTTCGCAATCGAAGCATCTGACCTGTTATACTCCCACCTGTTCTTCAGCTTCCTGGCCCCGCATTTTGGACATATCTGCAAATCCAGCGATTGGGGAAACTCTATGTGTAGCGAATCAATAAGACACTCCCTGCAAAGCCCCCTTGCCAAGGCGTCCCTAATGCCACATTTAACGCATTTCATCTTCGCCCAGGAAATTATTATCCTTCCTGTACAACTTCACGAGCTCCTTTGCTATGAGCCTCTTCCTTATTTCCGTGGTGCCGGCCCCGATCTGTCCCAGGATGGCGTCCCTGAGAAGCCTCTCTACCTCTGAATCCTTTATGTAGCCTATGCCCCCCATAATTTGAATCGCTTCTCTTGCCACGTATTCTGCAGACTCTGCCGCATGTAGGATTGCTGCAGCGGAGTGAATCACGTCCATCCTGTCCCTCTCCATGGCTTCCAGTGCCTCGTAAGCCAGCAAGCGTGAAGTTTCGTATCTGGTATACATATACGCCAGCTTTTCCTGTATGAGCTGAAATTCAGATATCTCCTTCCCGGACTGTTTTCTCTCAGTTGAGTACCTGATTGCAAGTTCCATGGCCCTCCTTGCAAGCCCAATGAAGATGAAACTCAGTATCACACGCTCGGAATTCAGACCGCTGAGGATTACATCCCTCCCCTCTGCATAACTTCCTACAATGCGGTCCTGCCCGACAGACACTGCGTCGAAGAACAGTTCTCCTGTTGGTGACCCCCGCATTCCCATCTTGTCGAATTTCTTTCCTCTGGTGACTCCCTTGTCTGTACCCAGCAAAACAAATGGGGTAAACCCAGCATCCGTCTTTGCATACACCAGCAGAAGATCAGCGTAAGGGGCGTTGGTGATGAGGGTCTTGCTGCCGCTTATGACGAAGCCTCCACCATTTCTGGTGGCGGTCGTCTTCATTGCAAGGGCATCCGAACCCGATCCCGGCTCAGTTAAACAGAGTGAGCCAATCCACTCTCCAGAGCACAGTCTCGGGACAAACTCCTTTCGCATCTTCTCGGACCCGTTCCTGAAGAGGTTGTCCAGGCACAGATTGCTGTGTGCCCCATAAGACAGGGCCAGGGAAGCTGAAGCATAGCCCAGTTCCTCCTCAACAATGGCCTGCGCGAGGTACCCGAGGCCCGAGCCGCCATATTCCGGCGGGATGGTGACTCCCAGGTAGCCCATGGCACCCATTTTTCTGAAAACGTCAACGGGAAAGTAATCATCCTGATCGATTTTAACTGCCAGCGGCAGAACTTCCTTCCTGACAAATTCTCTGACAGACTGCCTCAGAATTCTGAACGTTTCTCCTTCAGGTTTTTCCTGCATCATCAAGTGATCCCCCAGCCAATAATAAAGGTGTTATAGTCCTTATCTCGATGAACAATAAATCAGTATTGTGCTTTCACATCATTTTGATGCATAATGAAGTTCCCGATCCCAGATAAGGAAAAAGGACCTTGACGCCACGATTAAGCGACAGAAGCGTGGAATTCGAATCTGTCATTGAGGCATTAGATATCCGGCCGTCCGAAATACCCGTCTATCGGCAAAGGAAGGAAAATGCTAGAACCAGTATCCTTGGAGCCGGGAAAAACCGAGGGTGCAAAAGAAGCGAGGTGTATTGACATCCAGTCCCCGCGATGGGTGGCTGATCTGCGGACCGGATAAGTGTTTGCGGTTATACCTATCAAAGTGATGGATTATTATTACATCTGGAACAGTAGCCGTGTTCTGGAAAGCAAATAAAAAGCAATATAAGCCTAGTCTCTATTATCCCGGAAATGTACGTTATTGTGGAAGATGATTACATCGCCCGTATTCCACCGGACAAACTTGGGGACGATTATCACACCTCTGTCATGAACGTTGCGAAATCATCCATAGAGGGCAGGCTCCTGGATATAAACGAGGGCTATAACAATGTCAAGAAATGTTTCATAGTCTCTGTCAGGGACATCGAGATGATCGGTGATGGGACAATAGTGCACGGAGATGGGGGTGTTTACCAGACAATTCACTATAGGGCACTTGGCTATCTTCCAGAAATGCAGGAGATCGTCGAGGGACTGGTGGTATCTGTTCAGAAATTTGGGGCATTTGTCAGGTTTGGCCCGTTTGAGGGCCTTCTGCATATCAGCCAGATCATGGACGACAGAATCGACCTTGACCTTGCAAATCAGAGATTCATTGGGAAGGATACCAAGCGTGATCTCCGAGCGAACGACAGGATAAGAGTCAGGATCGTGGCAATGAACCTCTCATCCTCTTCAATCGAGGACAGCAAAATCGGGCTGACCATGAAACAGGTTGGCCTCGGAAAGCTCGAGTGGCTCATACCCAGGAAGACAGAGGCTTAGGGGATTAACGGTGAAGCAAACATACAGGGCATGCAAAAAATGCAAGAGACTGACGGTTGATAAAAACTGCGTGCTCCATCCTGAGGAAATTACCACTGAGGAATGGTTTGGCTACGTCATAATCAACGAGCCTAAATTTTCAGAGATAGCTAAAGCCAGCAACATCACAGAGCAAGGAAAATATGCAATCAAGGTCCGGCAGTAATTATTTAGTGGACAGCAGGACAAGAGACCTCATTACCGGTTTCAAGCACCGCATATGCACGATCGATGAAATCAGGAAATACTCAAGCGGACGCAAGGTTATTGCCGTAGGTGATGTCACGTCCGCCAACCTGAGAAAGGCAGGTATCCATGTTTCCATGGAAGTGGTGGATCTTAAGACGAGGAGGGGTGAAACCGGCATGTTTCCGCATCAGCCTGGTTCGATCCGGGTTCACAACCCTGCAGGTACGCTGACTGGAGAACTTTTCGACGCCATATCAAAATACGTCAATGAACCCGGCTTCAAGAGAATTGAAATTTTAGGCGAAGAAGATTTAAGTGTTATACCAATAATTATTTATACAGAATTAAATACGTTAATACTATACGGCATACCGGACGTGGGTATGGCCTGCCTCGATGTCACCACGGAGCTCAGGAAGCACGTCAATGAACTCATAGAAGGGATGGAAAAAACATGACAGATATAAGAATTGAAAAGTCGAAGGAAAACCAGCTTTTGCGCAGAAACGAAGTCAGGTTCCGGGTATTCTACCAGGGATTTGCTACGCCCACGAGAGAAGAAATAAGGGAGCTTATTGCCAAGAACACCTCCAGCAAAAAGGAACTTGTGATCGTGGACAGCATGACTCAGTTGACAGGAAAGAATGAAGCCACGGGATATGCCAAGGTTTACAAGGACAAGGAAAGTGCGCTTCTTTACGAACCTGATTATGAGCTCCTCAGAAACGGCCTCAAACAGATCAAGGTAGAGTAGGATGCTGAAAAGGGAAATATATAAGCTGGAAGGAGCTAAAGTCGTAAGGGATAGAAGATTTTGCCCCAAATGTGGTCCTGGAGTTTTTCTGGCTGAACACGAGGATCGTTTCACCTGTGGGAAATGCAGATATACGGAGTACAAGAAGAGGGAAAAGGCAGAACCGTCAAAAGCAAAACCTGCGGCAAAGCAGTCCAAGGGCAGCAAGTCCAAAACCAGTAAGTAATAAGTCGCATTATTGGCCTGATGCCAAAGTCAGGCTCGGCTTTTCTGCCTCTGCATTACGGTCATCCTCCGGTTCGCTTATTCAGAAAGATGGTCGAACTTGGAGGCATTCTATCAAATTTAATTATAGAAAAATATGGGGTTGAGGTACTCCTTGAGAAATTGGCAGACCCGTTCTGGTTCCATTCCCTTTCCCTGGCCATAGGTTTCGACTGGAACTCCAGCGGGACCACAACCACGACCCTGGCCGCACTGCAGGAAGCAATGAATTCGCATGATGTGGATCTGAGAATTCTTGGAGGCAAGGGGGCAAGAATGGGGACGGTGGGACAGCGCTCAGAACAGCTTGTGAAGGATGGATTTATAAGTGAGTCACTCCTTGGAAATATCAGGAGCACTGCCAAGTCCATTGCCAGAGTGGATCAAAACCTCCTGCAGGACGGATTTGATCTGTACATGCAGTTCATCTGCGTCACCGGGAAGGGACGGTGGACGGTTGTGCAGCAGGGCATGAACAGCAATGAAAGGCTGGCCCGCAGGTACCACTGGATCGATCATAAGAGCTCCGTGCTCATAAATGACAACAGAGCAGGACTTTCAGCGGAACGCATAGAAGAATCCGTTCTGGATCTCTCCACTATGAGAAGCGAAAGGAACCGCAACGACATGGTCGAACTGATGAAAGAAAAGCCCGAAAGGCTGAGAGACCGGTTCAACTACGGCGGCCAGACTGACCTTGAAAGCTTTGCCCTGGAAAAGAAACCCCTCAACCTGTCCATGAAGGTTGACTGGAAGAAGCTAAGGGAAATCTACGAATACAACCCAGTGGATTTCAGCGAACTGATGAACCAAAGAGGGGTCGGTAAGAGCACCCTGAGAGCGATTTCATACCTTGCTGAGATCGTATACGGTGACGAGCCGTCATTCGTTGACCCGGTTAAGTATTCTTTTGCCCTGGGAGGTAAGGATGGGATACCCAGGCCGGTCGACTACGCAGACTACCAGAAGTGCATAGATTTCTACAATGAGGTTTTGGGAAACCTGAAAGGCGGCGACAAAAGGCTGGACAGGATGGCCATGAACCTATCCCGGTTAAGCCTCGAAGCGACGCACAGGAGTGAAACGAATCGTTGACCATTAGAATATGCCACCCAGCACTCCGGTAATGTGGGCAATGATTATGCCCCTAACGTGACCATGAATAGATGTTGCAGTGTTCGCATGGCATGAAATAGGTTTTCCATGCGATGATAGCCACTCAGGATCTGTGGATATCCGGTGCCTCGTGGATCCCGGGGTAATGAAACCGATCCATTTGCTCACGCATGTGGAACTCCATGGAGACCAAAAATCACCAATTCAGCACGGAAGCTCTGTTCAATGGTTGCGAGCCCCATTAAGAACCGTTAAATACCATCCATGACTGAGTCTAGGATTAGTCAAAATGGAAATGGAGAAGCATGACAAGTTTAGAGTAGAAGACTACCTCCCATTTCTTGACCCCGATATCGCAAAGTGGTTTAACTCCAGATACAGCAGCCTTACAGAGCCGCAAAAGAGGGCCATCCCGCTCATTCACCAGAAGAAAAATGTCCTGGTATCCAGCCCAACCGGGACAGGGAAAACCCTCACGGGCTTTCTCTCCATCATCAACGAACTGTTCCTTATGGCAAGAGCCGGCACCCTGGAGGATAAGATCTATTGCGTCTACATAAGCCCCCTTAAAGCCCTTGCCAATGACATAGACAAGAACCTCAAGCGACCGCTTGACGAAATTTACCAGATCGCCGAGGAGTCCGGGGAAAGAGTTCCTCGCATCAATGTTGCCGTGAGGTCTGGAGATACTCCCCAGAATGAGAGACAGCGCATGCTGAGAAAGCCTCCACATATTTTCATCACCACCCCTGAGTCCCTGTCGCTTGCGTTATCAGCGCCCAAATTCAAGGAAAAACTCATAACGGCCAGATATCTTGTGCTGGACGAGATCCATGAGGTTTCTGCCACCAAGCGGGGTGCACTGCTCTCCCTGAACGTGGAGCGGCTCGAGGCCATGACTGGCGGGCTTGTCCGGATAGGTCTGTCTGCCACTCAGGCTCCGCTAGAGGTCATCGGATCGTACCTCTGCGGTTACAACGGGAATGTCCCCAGGAAATTCGAAATTGTCGATGTGGACACGAAGAAATTTCTCGATCTGCAGACAATGACACCTGTCAGGGACCTTACACAGGCGTCGTCGGAAGTTGCGAATGACCGGATGTACGACATACTTGCAGAACTCATAGACTCCCACCAGACGACCCTTGTATTCACCAATACAAGGGCAGCCACAGAGCATGTAGCCATCAGGCTCAAAGCAAGGGGCATAGAGAGCATAGAGGCACACCATTCATCACTTGGCAAGGAGACAAGGCTTGAGGTGGAAAACAAACTGAAGAACGGTGAGCTCAAGTGCGTGATCACTTCCACCTCGCTTGAGCTGGGCATAGACATAGGGTACATTGACCTGGTGGTGCAGATAGGAAGCCCGAAATCGGTTTCCAAGGGTCTTCAGCGGATAGGTCGATCCGGGCACGGAATAAACGAGCTTTCCAAGGGCAGATTTGTGGTTTTTGACCTTGATGACCTGGTGGAATGTTCGGTCCTCACAAAGGCTGCATACGACAGGGAGATAGACAGGGTGGTGGTGCCAAGGAACTCCCTTGACGTGCTTGCACAGGCTCTTGTGGGCATGTCCTTAGAGAAGCAGTGGAAGAAGGAGGAGGCTCTTGCAATGGTGAGGAATTCCTACACCTTCCATAACCTTCCAGAGGAGGATTTCGAGGCCACGCTGAACTATCTCTCGGGCGAAATGGAGAGCGGAGGTATCTTCCCCAAGTTATGGTACGACAGGGACACAAATACCTTTGGGCGCAAGAAAAGTTCCAGGATGATTTATTTCATGAATATAGGCACCATTCCGGATGAATCGGACTATCATGTCGTGAACGAGCGTGGGAAGCATCTTGGCCAATTGAGCGACAAATTCGTGGAGCGGCTCAAGACGGGAGACATCCTGGTCCTTGGCGCAAGGACTTACATGTTCCTCAGGACTTCCAGGAACAAGGTCACGGTCAAGGAGGCCACGGGCATGAGGCCAACCGTGCCTTCATGGACAGGAGAGATGCTGCCCAGAAGTTACGATCTAGGGGTGCTCATCGGAAAGTTCAGGGAGGAGGCCGTGACTAGAATTACAGGGGGAGATGACGTGGCTGCATGGCTTTCGGAAAATTATCGCCTTGACCAGTTTGGCGTAAACAGCATCATCTCTTACATCCGATCCCAGATGAAATATGCCATCCCGAGTCACAAGGAACTCCTTGTGGAGGGATATGTTGATGAGTCTTCCAACTACAACGCCATATTCCACATCCCGCTGGGCAGAAGGGTGAACGACGCCTTGTCCCGTGCTTATGCACAGGAGCTCTCTGATACCTACTCTGTCAATACAAGGATCACCGTCACGGACGACGGCTTCATGCTCACCTATCCCAAGAAGATAAGTCTCAAGTCCATCGTCAGGCTGGTGAATGAGAAGAACATCGACGATCTGGTCAGGAAATCCATTCACAACACAGAAATTTTCAAGCAGCGTTTCAGGCACTGCGCCTCCAGGTCCCTGATGATCCTCCGGAAATACAAGGGTTATGACATATCAGTGGCAAAACAGCAGCTAAGAAGCGACAGGGTCCTGAAGTCGCTGGAAACAATACCCAATTTTCCCGTCATCAAGGAGACATTCAACGAAATCCTCAACGACATGATGGATTTACCCAGAGCAAAGGCATATGTCTCAGACGTGGTGGATGGGTCTCATTACAGGTGCCTTGAATATTCCGCGGAAACGTCCCCGTTCTCACATGGGATCATACTGGCAGGCATCTCCGACGTGGTCCTGATGGAGGACAGGTCCAAGCTTCTCAGGGAGCTGCAGAGTAAGATCATCGACAAGGTTTATGGCACAGCCAGTGTGAGGTTTCTTATCCAGGACCAGAAACTCGTGGACGCATACTTCAGATCAAAGGTTCCAAGGATTGAGCAGCCAGATGATATTCGAAGGTTTGCCTCACATTTCCTCTATATCGATCCCTTCAGGTCAAGATTCAATTCACCGGGCCCTTATTCCACCATCGAAATATCCGGAGAAATGGAGGAGAGGATTCTCGCCGGGGACCTGAGGTCTGTGTATGTCCGGGGAACACAGTATGCAAACAGGGAACATGCCGGGATATGCCAGGCGCTCTTTGCAAGGAGCCATGCACTGGAACCTGCCGAGGAAAAGGTTTACAATTCCCTGGATGACAGTACATTACAACAGATCAAGAGTGCCACGGGCACAGATGACCTGGAACTCAAGAACGCACTCATCAAACTGGAATCATCCTACCTTATTCAGAAGGTGGTTAAGAACGGGATAACAAGGTACCGCAAGGACATTAAATCTGATGGCGTGGACATGAAGAAGGCACTGAGGGAGGCACTCACCATGACTCTGGGATCCTTTGGCCCCATGACACTTGACGAAATACTCATAAAAGTCCCTGTGGATGAGGAGTTGCTTACCAGAGAACTCAGGGATCTCACATCGTCAGGTATACTGGTGATGGACTACATCACTCCGGTCTTTTCCACCCAGTACATGCTTAAAAGTGACCTCGAGGCCCTGCTGAACCAGAGAAAGGTTGACGTGAGAAGAATCCGCCTGGGCAAATTCCTCCGTACGTTTGATTCCGTTGAGAGTTTCATTGACTCACTGGGTTTCTTCTCAGAGCCCTGGGACCTCAGGCAGAGAGTACCAGGTTACACAGAAGCTGAGATCTCCAGGTTGGTCTCGAATGGTAAGATATTGAGATGCAGGCTCATCAAGAGGCGGGACAGCTACGTGAAGACCGAGATCGCTGCAGCGCTTCACGATCTTCGGTACGAGGATCCAAAGGATGAGGAGAAGCAGATCCTGAACCTGATAGGGAACGGTGTTCACTCCCAGAAGGAGCTTATGGAACTTGCTGGCCTCGACACCAGGACTTTCCGCCAGCTGATTTCCCTGATGGAATACAAGGGCAGTATTCGCAGGATCGGACCGAACAACTACGACCTCCTGTTCCCGGACAGGCAACCCGGAGACCGGGAAACTGCACTCAGGACCATTTTATCGGTTTTCGGTCCGCTTTCGTCCCGGGAGATAAGCAGCAATTTCTGGTTTGACCCTGCCGGAATACTCAGGACAGGCAACGTAAACCAGATATACAGCGACGGCGAAATTTTTTACGGGGAACTGGGGGACACGAGTAAGGATGCGATGACGATGCTTCTCACCATGCGCGACCCGACGGGAGCGTATTTTGAAGGCCAGTACTACGGGAGTACAGGACTCAATGCCCGGCTGATTGGAAATGATGGAGACCTGGGAGACTTCAGCATGGAGATCAACGATGAATTGGCTGTAATATCCAATGTCGAGGTCAAGACCGATCTCAGGAATTTTCTGGATGGAGTGGAAAGTTCCCTGATCAGGGGAGGCGTGAGGGCAGCATTCGTCGAGGCAGAAGAGAGCGTCATGAAATCCGCCGGGGAACTGGGGTACAATGTGATCTCTGGAAAGATATTCATCGGGCGCATCCCCGCAATGGAGTTCAGCGAGGAGGATTTTCTCCGGCTCTCACTCCGGAGGATCAGAAGCATCTCGGAATCCAGGTCGTCCCACTATAACTTCATAAGGGAACGGTTTCTAGGCATAAGGAACGACTTTGAGGCCAATATGCTGGGCATCAAGGACACCCTCATTGACAGCTTTTTCAGGTCAAGACTCATCTACCAGTATAATGGCCCGTTCGATGCTCCCTCATACGGGGCGATGGACGGCATCAGCCTGCTGAGGTCAATCAGAGACTACAGGCTGGGTCCGTCTGACAAAGAAATCATAAGGCTGCTGCTGGAGGAGGGCAGCATATCCGAGAAGGAGGTTATTCTGCGCCTCAGGAAGGGGGTGACAGGAGTCAGGATGATCCTTAAAAACCTCTACAGAAACAACGTCATCGTAAAGGACTCCGGCAGGAAATATATATACGTGCCGGAAAAGCACGCCAGGGATGAAGCGCTTGCTCTGGTCTTGAGAGAGATAGTTTCGCTCTTCGGATTCTTCGACCTGGACAGGCTCAGAAAGATGCTGGGTATTGAACCGGATGAATCCCTCAAGGCTGCCATTGCTGGCATGATAGAGAGCGGCGTAATCAAGGAGGCGGTCGCTCCAGGGATGGCGGGAGTCGTCTATGTGGACTCAGGTATGGCCACGGGAAAACCTCATCCCGGTAAGGAAGGCTCTTACATCATTGCACCCAAGGATCTCGTTTCGCTGTATTTCCAGGGATATGTGAAGACCATTGCCGGAACGGCAAACCACTATCTCTTTTATGCGGAAGGGTCGGTGAAGGCAGTTTTCACGGCCAGGAAGACCGGCAGGATCCTCACAGTCGGAAAGATTCTGGGGGATAGGAGCTACAGAGAGAGTATTAAGAGAGAACTCAACTCCATAGGATATGCGGTAAATTTCGCCTGACCTGGGCTTCCCGTTGCGCTTGAAATTCCCCTGTAACTTGAAATAAACCCTATGTGGTCAGGGCACAGAATCAGTTATCTATTTTAACCCGATGCCGGGTCATGCCATTCGAAAACGTCAACACCTACATTAGGCTGAAGGAAAGTGGGCAGGAAGAGGAGTTCCACAGAAAGTATGAGAAGGCGGTAAAGGAAGTCCCAAAATATTTCCACAAAGAATATCCAAACCTCTCTGAGCGTGAGGTAACTGAAAAGGAGAAGATAAGGGACCTTTCACCTATTGACGGGAAGGAGATCGCAACATTTCAGTCTGCAACGGAGGTTAATATTGCCAACGCTCTGAAGGTTCTAAAGCAGAATTACAAGACCTGGTACAACCTGGGATACGTGGCGAGGGCCCGGCTGATACTGGATTGTGCAGACAGGCTCAATGACGAGAAGTACAACTTTGCCGCAATTCTGGCCTACGAAAACGGAAAGAACAGGTATGAGGCCATGGGAGACGTGGACGAGGCCATAGACTTCATGAGGTATTATGCCCTCAACCTCCTGGAAAACCAGGGGTTCAACAGGTTCACCGGCAAGGCCTATGCCAATGAGGAGACCGTGAGCATGATGAAGCCTTACGGCGTCTTTGCGGTCATAGCCCCTTTCAACTTTTTCTCAATAACGGTTGGAATGACTGTGGCGCCCCTGGTGGTTGGAAATGCGGTCATCCTCAAACCATCCTCTGACATCCCGCTCTCGTCATACCTCTTTGTTAAACTTCTCAGGGACAACGGCGTTCCCTCCACTGCCATTGCTTATGCAGCCGGTTCCGGCTCCAAAGTTGGCAGCATCCTCACCGAGAGCGATGAAATTTCCGGGATAGTCTTCACGGGCTCCAGGGAGACCGGGATGCAGATCTTCCACAGTGCCACCAGAAAAGAGCCCAAGGTTGTCATAACAGAAATGGGCGGGAAGGACGTTATCATAGTCACTGACAAGGCCGACCTAAACAAAGCGGTGGAAGGTGTGACAAGGGCGGCATACGGATATGGCGGACAGAAATGCAGTGCCTGTTCGCTCGTATATGTACAGGAAGGGATATACGAAAAATTCATGGAGCGTCTCGCCGAGAGAACAAAGGCAATAAAACCCTCGGATCCACGGGAAAGGGATTCTTTCCTTCCCCCAGTGGTCAACAAATCGGCATTCGACAAGTACAGAAAACTCTGCAAGACACTTCCTGGAGAGGGCAGGGTCGTATGCGGTGCATCTGAAGTGGACGGGGAGGGTTTTTACGTAAACCCCACTATCATATCCGATCTGAAACCTGATTCGTTTGTGCTCACGGATGAGCTTTTCCTCCCCATACTTGGTGTTGTAAAGTTCAAAACCCTGAAAGATGCCGTGGATGAAGTCAATAGGTCTCAATATGGCTTGACAGGGGGAATATTCACAGAGGACAGGAAGGAGATAGAATACTACTTCCATAACGCGGAGGTCGGGGTCATATACGCAAACAGGGCAAGCGGCGGCTCTACCGGTGCAATGGTTGGATCCCAGCCATTCGTGGGCTGGAAGATGAGCGGGAATACCGGAAAGGGCACAGGATCATTTTACTACCTTCAGCAGTTCCTAAGGGAGCAGTCCCAGACCATCGCTCACTGAGTCTCGAGAGTCTCCATGAGACTCTCCATGCTTATCCTCTTGCGTGAAGCATAGCCCAGCTGCCCAATTATGTAATCTTCCGCGGTAACAGCAGCATCCTGAAGGCTGATGTCAAGCCCGGTTTCACGCTTCACGCTGGTCATAACCTCAGGATCGAAGCCACAGGGCCTTATGAGATTGAACATCCCCAGGTCTGTGCCTATATTGATTGCCATGCCATGGAATGTCGAGAACTCCCTGATTGCGAAACCGTAGGAACATATTTTTCTTTCCTCCACCCACGTGCCCGTCTCCTTCCCAAGCTTAAGCTCGGAATGGATCCCATACCCGGCAAGAAGAAGCTCAACAGACTTTCCCGCCTTGATGATAAGGTCCCTGACATTAATGCCCAGCTCTTTGAGGTTAAGAATGAAATAAATCACCAGTTGCCCAGGTCCATGGTATGTCCATTCCCCACCGCGTTCAACCCTGATCCAGTCATGCCCGGGGGGGCCTGATTCTTCAGCGGGGGTATGAATTCCTGCCGTGTAAACCGGGTTATGCTCAGTGAAGATTATGGTGTCGTCAATCCCGCCCTTGTTTCTGAAGTCCACTAACTGTCTTTGCGCCTGCAGCATCTCTGAATATCCGGACCGCACAAGTTCAACGACGTTGACCCGGTTCACTGGTGAACATGATAGCATGACTGGTAAATATGATGATCATGGCCAAAGTCTAATTTATTGATCCCGTCACTTACTTACCAAGTTCAAACCGTCAACAGGCACTCCAATTATAGCATTAGATTTATACGCTGAAATTTATGAATAGCCTTTTTTGGATTATGCGGATGAGCCCAACAAACAATTATAAATATTACATATATTGGAATCGTGACCAGCAGCCTCACTGACACGGAAATAAGAATCCTTTCAACCGTATACGACGGTAAATCAAGACCCGCAGAGATTGCCAGGACGGTTGGGATGAGCCTCCAGGGAACGATTTATCACTTGAGGAATATCCAGAAGGCGGGGCTGATAGACGAGAATCACAGGATCACAACCAAAGGCTACGAAATCCTTTACGAATCACTGCGGGCCATCCGGGATAGGATAGGGAAGACACTGTCGGAGCTTGAGGGCACAAGAACCTGGGAAGCCCTCTGTTCGAGTGACGTGAGACAGGGTGATGATGTATATCTCTACATGGACGGGGGATATCTTCATTGCAGCAGGACCAGGGTCTCCTCTGCCCGTGGTAGAAGTACACTCACGGGGGCCGGTGGTTCCGTAACAGGGGTAGAGGAAGTCTCAGGTATCGTGGAAGTGGATATCCGGACCGTGCAGATCATAATATTACCTGATCCTGACAGGGGCTGCAGATTGGAAAATATAGTCGAGGGCACGGCTGCCGTTATGAAAAATATGCACGATTATGAAGTTTTTGTCTTGGGGGAAATGGCCCTTTACGTTGTCAGACAGATTGGTATCACAGAACCTTCCAGTTTTGCCCCCCTGGAAGCTGCCTACGATGCGGCTTCAAGGGGTTTACGCAGCGTCGTCGTTTCCTCCAGAAGAAGGTTTCTCTACGAGAGCAGGAAACTTGAAGAACTGGCACGAAAATATCCTGTAGTAAAGAATTACCTGCTCAGCGTATAATTGTGGACTATCTTATATACATTTGACAGTATATTAATATGATTATTCAAAATTGGCTTAGGGCTTCCCTAAATTATAAGCTTGCATCAATACTTAACAAATGAGCGTCGGTCATAAAATATTTAAATACAAGATATTAATTCTTTGCTAACATGGTTCCAATGGGTGGTAGCGTTGGAGGAAGATGAAGATGGCCGTGGGGATGCAGATCGTTGCAGATCTCTACGGTGTCGATGAAGAGTTGATCTCAGAGTCCAGCGGGGTATACGAGATAATAGAAAGTGCCATCAAAGCAGGACGGCTGACAAAGATATCCTCGGATTACTACCAGTTCCAGCCAAGGGGTGTCAGCGGGGTGGTTCTGCTTGCGGAATCCCACCTCTCTTTTCACACGTGGCCGGAGCATAATCTGGTTACGCTTGATGTTTATACCTGCGGCGATCCTGCCAGTGCGGATGCCGCTTTCAACTACATAGTCAAGCGTCTTTCACCCAGGTCGGTGGAGTACAGAAAGATGGCAAGAGGAACTCTGGTGGACGAAGAAGTGAGGGTGGAAAAGCCTCAGCACATACTCATCGAATGAAGTTACCGGGCGAGCCTCGCAATTTTTTAATTACGCTTGCACTCTCTATCATACAGATCTTTTTTTTGTTTTACATCTCCATATTTCTTTCCTCCCTGGCACTGTCATTAATTGTGGCTGCTTCCTCAGTAATCCTGCTTTACTCTGGGGGGGATATGTTTTATGAGAGCATTGCCGGGATTGAGAAGAGATTCCTGAAAAACCCCCAGGGCGCCATGGTGGTGCTCCTCTCCATGGCATCGATTATCGACGAGATCTTCCTCATTGGTGTGGCGACCTTTGATGGCCTGGGATCTGTGGACCTGGGTGCCATCATAGGCTCAAATGTCTTTGTTACGGGCATATATCTGGCGTACCTTCTCATCAAGGGCAAAAGGCACCACGCCTTCAATCTGGAACTCGCCGTCATTATTCTGGGGACAGGGCTTCTCCTGCTTTCTGGCGTGTTATTTAACAGGATAATTGTTGAGATAGCTGCGCTTCTTCTGCTGGTGTTCATGCTTTTCCTGTTCGGATTCAGAAGAGGAGTTTCAGAGACCCCAGAAAACAATTCTGCAGCTGAGCCGCAGGCATTTTTTATACTGCTTGGCCTTGCAGGCATAGGCTTGGCTGCGTACAACATAATACATGCGACGGAGGCCGTATCAGGATTCCTGGGGATAAGCAGTTTCACTGCATCGTTTGTAATTCTTGGGGCTGCGGCATCATTGCCCGAGGACTACCTCATATGGCTGGCGCTTACAAGGAAGAGAACGGGAGTTGCATACGGAATAGTCATGCAGTCGACGATATACAAGGAAATGTTATTACTGCCCCTGGCATCCATTGCCCTCGTAATCTATACCGGAACTGATGCCATGGTAAGCCTTGCAGTCCTGTTGGGCCTGATGCTTGCCCTGATTCCCCTGGGAAATGGAGAAAAAATGTGAGGCTTTCTATGCCTTGGTTCCCCAGAATATGTTTTCCTTTCTCTTGATCTTTATGATCTCTTCCAGTGTCTGCATCGTATCAGCATCCATGTTGTTCTTGCGCAGATCTCTGACAACATTCTCCGTGATATCCACGTAGAGGGCTTCGCTGGGAACGATCTGCCTGTGCAGGGTTACCCCGTCGATGGCCACGGCGACCTCCGAACCTGATTCGGCAAACTTCTTGCTGACCTCTCCGTCCCTGATGCTCTTGATAGTCCCTCCATACCTGCCGTCGCCCTTTATGAGTGAATCGCCCACCTTTATTCTGCCTGAAGTTACCTTTACGCCCACTATGACCGGCTTTGTGGTCCTGAAAATGTATTCCGGCATTATGACGATCTTGGATGGAATTGGCATTGAGCCAAGTCTCTCTTCCTCCATCTCCGACTTCTTCATTTCCTTCCATTTCTTTGTCTGATCGACCAGAGAATATATGATGTTCCCATTGAGAACAGCCACATCAGTTCCAAGAGATGCAGACTTTGCCTCCGGCAACACAGATACGTTGAACGCGACTATCAGCCTGTCCAGTGGATTGTTCATGGTCGCGGCGTCCACAATGTCCCTTCTCGTGACGTTCCCAATAGATGCAGATCTGATCTTTATGTCCTCTTCAGACAACTCATAGCATACCGCTTCAAGGGATCCCAGCGCGTCCGCCTTGACCATGATGCCGTCAGGCGCCAGCTGGATGTTTGGGGAGGACTCCTTGAGTATGGTTTCTATCTGCTCTGTCGCATCCCCCTTGACAACCAGCAGGGGTGAGCCGGGAATAACCTCATACTTGTCCACAATGAGCACTCTTATACCGGCAGCAGCATTGACGCGTTCTCTCTCCTTGAGATCCTTCCTGGTCCTTCCGGAGTTCACAAAAAGGGCCTTTACCTTGGTTACTTTAGGCCCCTCGGAAGTATTTATGGCAATGGAATCTCCTCTCTTTATCTTCCCCTGAAAGAGGACCGTGTCCAGGGTTGTGCCCAGCGAGCTCTCAACCTTTACCTCTATGACGGTTCCGGCTCCAAGTTCGTCGTTCTTGAGAGAAATGTCCGATTCCAGGAATCTCTGTGCGAGTCCTGAAAGGATCATCAGGAGATCGGAGATACCAATTCCAAGTTTAGCGCTCACGGGCACAATTGCCAGTGTTTTGGAAAAATCACCAATTCTGTCGTATCTGTCCGCAGAAAAACCCTGATTGTAGATTGCGCTCACAAGATTGTATAACTTGCTTTCCAGCCCTTCCACATATTCCGGCCTCTGGTCCTTGATAAACTCCCGGAAAGCGGTTGCCTTGGAAGGCCTGAACAGGTCTATGCCATCGATCTTGTTAGCGGTCACGACAAAAGGCGTCCTGAACTTCTTCAGTATATTTATGGATTCTACAGTCTGGGGCTTGAGCCCCTCGTTGATGTCTATGACAAGGATTGCAATGTCTGCAAGAGAACCGCCCCGGGCCCTCATGTTTGAAAAGGCCACATGGCCGGGGGTGTCGATAAAAAGCAGTCCCGGTATCCTCAGTTTCCCTCCCTTTAGGAGTTCCTTGGCCTTTTTTTCGATGCTGGATGCATCAATCTCGGTGGCACCAATGCGCTGTGTTATGCCGCCTGCCTCAGCTTTGGCTATTGAAGTGCCCCTGATAGCGTCAAGAAGTGTGGTCTTTCCATGGTCAACGTGTCCGAGAACACACACAATAGGCTCCCTGAGAGCCTTCTCTTTTTGTTCCATGTGATCACCTTCAAATTAGCTGCTCATCTCCGTAGCTGAATACCAGTATCTCTTCCTCGGCAAAAAAGATTGGGGCTTCATGCTGGTATGATTCCAGTGAGTCGGAAGCATGGACTATGTTATTCTGAATACTGAGCGCAAAATCTCCCCTGATGGTACCTGGCGCTGCCTTGGAACCATCTGTAGCTCCGCACATTCCCCTGACCACGCTTATGGCGTTATTGCCCTCAAGTATCATGGCTAATATGGGCGCGGATATGATATACTGGACAAGATCCCTGTAGAACGGCTTGTCTCTGTGTACAGAGTAATGTTCTTCTGCCATGCTCTGAGTAAGCCTCATTTCCTTGAGGGCAATGAGCCTCAAACCTTTTCTCTCAAATCTGGAAATAATTTCGCCAGCCAGTCTCCTCTTGAGACCATCAGGTTTTACCAGTACCAGCGTTCTTTCTGTTCCCAAGCAAACACCTCAGTGGGACGTTTTTTTCTGGGCGTCTTTCAGATTGTGGAATTCCTTTGTCCACCTGATTCTTCTAGGCACCCTTTTCAAAACGAGCATGTTGACTCTGCACTTTCTAGAGCAGAAGTTCAGCACGTTTCCATCCTTCCTGATGAACAGTATGCCCGTTCCAGGCTCTATGTTAATGCCACAAAAGTTGCAGTTTCTGGCCGTATCATCTCACCTTATCGAAAGCTTCTTTGCTTCTCTGGCAGTTTCTCTCAGCATTACAACGTCCCCGATCCTTACGGGCCCCATAACATTACGGGTGATGATCCTCCCCTGGTCTCTACCCGAGAGTACCCGAACCTTCACTGTCGTGGCCTCACCAGCCATACCAGTCCTGCCCATCAATTCCAGCACCTCAGCCGGGGTTGCGTCTTCAGCCATAGATTTTCACCGTTTACTTCTTGATCCCTTCAAGCTCCGACTTGATCTTGCTGAAGAGGTCGGCGTTTTTGCCGAAATCAACAACAGATATGGAAGCAGCCGATGAAATACCCACTCTGCTTCCCAAGTCTGCCTTTTTCTTTACGTACACGAATGGAACCTTTCTCTCATCGCACAAGGCCGGCAGGTAATAAACTATCTCCGGTGGAGTGACGTCTTCAGCAATAACGATAAGCTTGCTTTCGCCCCTCTCTATAGACTTTATTACTTCATTGGTTCCTTTCTTTATCTTCCCATTTCTGAATGAATTCTCCACGAGATCTAGAACATTTTTCTCAAGGCTCTCGGGAGTTTCAAATCTCACGTATGATTCTTTCTCCATATGAATCTCCTTCACTTTTTAAGGTAAGGTGGGAAAGCAGAGACTGTATTTATAATCTTTGCACGGGCAGCCCCGAAATCAAGAAGCAGCTCACAGGCATGGTGGAAGTGAAAGTGGCGAAGGAACGATCTGAACCCCTATCTGGGAAAGTCTGGAGAAGCCGATCTTATCGCATTAATGAAATCAGCCGGCACTCCTACTGCGATTAGATATTCCCAGTTGGGAATGAGGCCAGATTCTATGGATCCATTTATGATTTCCTGCAGGGGCAGATACTTCATTTCAGGGGCATAGGCCGTCCCCATTATCCACGGTGGTGTGTGGAAATAATCCGGACTCCTGTCAGAGCCCCTGGCGCAAAGGACTTCGCCCAATATTTCCATTATTCGCTGGCTATAGTACCATCTCTTAACGGTGCTGGAAAGAAATATTCCCTTGGGAGAATACACGCTCCAGGAAATCCCGTACTTTTCCTCCACGCCCTCAAAATTGCATGTCTCTCCGAAGTCGTCCGCGATGGATCGTGGAGGGTTTTCTTCCACGCCTGTTCTTTCGTTTACAACCTTGAACGAAAACCTAGAATTTGCCGATGAGAAGCTTCTTCGGATCAGGCTCATCAGTTCAAACTGCTCAGCCTCGGAAACTGAATCATCGTTGCCCAGTTGATCCAGTATGGATGCGTAATCCTTCACATCAGAGTTGATAATCACGCGCAGATAATAATTGAATCTATCTCCAGTCATTTAGTTCCATCCCGGGGGCAGTTAATAATTTAATAAAATATGGTATTTAACACTAGCGTTTCGATGGCCGCTTATTTCAATGGACCCACTGGAACTCGGTACGGAGAGGACACAGCATGCATTTCGTAATATACTATATTTAACTCTAGCCCGATAGGTGTTTTAGCTCATGGATGATACACTGAAATCTTATGTCTATGCCATCGCAAAACTTTCTCCCAAGCCGGAAGCTGTTATCAGATTTTCGCCGGTCCTCGACAATAGAAAGGAAATCTACGTTATAGACCCTTTCAGTGTCAGAAATATATGCCTGAACACAGGACTTGATGCAGATGACATGGAATATGCCCTTTCTGCATCGGGATTTGCGGGGAAGATCGCGTCAACGGAAATTAGACGTTCAGACGATGGGATAGATTATTCCATAGCATATGACCGGTACGAGATCATCCAGGCTCCAGAAGCCATCCAGCCCATGCATTACAGGGTGGATAACGTGCCTGAGCAAACGTCTACGATGATTGACATGCTGGTCCATTTAATATCAAGGAGAAACCTGGCTGTTTCTGGTCGCCTGTCCACTACAGATGAAGCGATATTTGAAATCAAAAACGAGGTTGAGATCCCGGATGATTTCATGCCGGAGCACCTGATGAGCCTCGTGGAAGCCAAAGGATTGCCAGATTTTGGGGGCATCAGCAGGGACATTCAAATATCATGGCCACGGAGGAACCTTTTCATGGTAGGGGGTGAAGGCGCCAACGGCATTGAGTTTATTCAATACCTCGTACCAGCTCAGGAAATAGAGTACAGCGTATCGTACTCAATCGAATCCCTAAAATTGGCCCTGAAAAGGAGCTATGCTGAGCTTGAGAATGAGAGCTGCTATTCAAGCCTCATAAAATCCAGAGTCCTCAGGACTGCACAGTTTAACCTGGAGCGGAGAAACTCAAGAAAACTTCCCCCTCAGCTCAGAAACCGGGATGCACTTTCAATCCTTGAATCTCTTGGCATACTGGACCTTGACGGAGAAACGCCCGCAATTTCGTCTTCGGTGACTCCTGACTCTCTCCTGCAGCTAAAGTCTGAAGCGGAAGTTGATGTTAAGGCGTGTGCTGAGAAATGGCTTTCCGGATCGCTGAGACTCAGTGACCGTTGATCCCGGACGGCAGATAGTGTAGCTCCTCAGAGTATCTTTCATCCGACTCAACGAAGCCTAGAGAGGAATAAAGATGCCTTGCTTCACTTGTTGCATTTACATACAAACGAACCGACCGAAATCCCTGTTTTCTGAGTTCGCCGAGAGAGTGTAGAAGCAAGTACCTGCCGATTCCTCTCCTTCTGTAACGGTCTCTAACAAATACAGTCAGGACCAGAGGGACTATCCCTGACGTCCCGTCTTTCTGGTTTGCAACAACCACCGCCCCTGCAAGTTCACTGCCGGAGAAACAGAATAAGGAGGAGGTGGAATTGATTTCTCCGTAGAGCTCAGAACCCGAGAATATGAACCTCGTAAAGTTGTGTCTTTCTTCAGCTGAACTGCCCATTAGAACTGAATCCTCAACCGAGGAGAATGCTTCATATTCAGCATCGGAAAAGGTGTTGACATCGAATTTCTCCAGGCCGCTAAATGTAAGGTTCCCAGCGGGTTTCTTATCAGGCACGGGGATGCCAAGGTCGCGCTCCATTCTGATCCTCTGCAGTAACCTGAACCCCATCCGGCTGAGGATTTCCTCTCCGCCAGAAGGCATGTTGAAAATCCTGTCAATCATGAGCATTTTCCTGCCGGAAGATGCTTCTCCGGCAAGCCAGGCCATAAGATTGCCAAGCCTCTCAGAGGTATATACCCCCTCAGAGTAGAAACCTGCATTTCCATAGATCCTGTCAGAATAGAAACCAGCCGGTGTGTAGAAAGCATAGGCACAAACCCGTCCAGCACCCATTATGATCCTGGACTTTATCCTGTTGTTTGCCAGGTCACTGATGATAGTACTCATTTTTCCCCTTATATCAAGACCGGGGAATTCTTTTTCGAGATGAGATATGTAAGGTTCCAGCACTGATTCCCAGTCTATTTTTACGTTGTTGATCTCCATTTACTCCAAATCACAGTTTCCCTTAAAATCTGATTGATGCATGCCGATGTGTTTGCTATATTAGGCACGCTTCTTGCTTAGGACACAGCTTAATAAACTCTTCAGCGATTTAGAGATTGGCTGAGGACCTATGGAAGGCGATGTGGAGAGAACAAAGAAATATGATACCATTGCTTATGAGCAGTCTCTCAGGTACAAGGGCAAGATCCAGGTCCTTCCCAAGGTGCCGATAAACTCACTCAAAGATTTTTCAGTATGGTACACGCCTGGCGTTGCCGAGGTAAGCAGGAGAATCAAAGAAAATAAGGATCTGAGCTTTGAGCTTACCGGCAGATGGAATTCTGTCGCGATCGTTACCGATGGAACCCGCGTACTCGGACTAGGAAAGATCGGGCCCGAAGCCGCAATGCCGGTCATGGAGGGGAAAGCCCTTATTTTCAACTACCTTGGAGGGATAAATGCTATCCCACTCACGCTGAGGACGGAAAGCCGTGGGGAATTCATAGCGTCTGTCCGATCACTTGAACCATCCTTCGGAGCATTTAACCTTGAAGACATAGAGTCCCCGAAATGCTTTTTTGTGCTTGAGGAACTTCAGAAAAACATGGAAGTGCCTGTTTGGCATGATGATCAGCTGGGCACGGCTTCCATAACGCTTGCAGGCGTAATCAATGCCCTTAGGGTTGTTGGAAAGAAGAAGGAAGATGTCAGGGTAACCCTTATAGGATCAGGAGCTGCAAATGTGGCTATTGCGAATCTCCTGATAGCAGCTGGATTCAGGGCTGGCAACATGATGCTGGTAGACCATCTCGGCATACTGGAGCCTGAGAGAGAGGACATGGACAAGCTTATGATGGAAAATCCACTGAAATACAAACTCGCAATAGACACGAACTCAGAGAGAAAGAAAGGAGACATCGAGTCAGCCATGAAGGGTTCAGACGTCGTCATTTCTGCCTCTCGATCGGAAGCGGGGTTCATACACAAGGAATGGGTCAGCGGGATGAATGATGATGCCATAGTTTTTGCACTTGCGAATCCCACCCCAGAAATATGGCCCCACGACGCGAAGGATGCCGGAGCCATGGTAGTTGCAACTGGAAGGAGCGACTTCCCCAACCAGATAAACAACAGCCTGATCTTCCCATCGCTCTTCAGAGGGGTGCTCGACGCGAGGGCAAAGGGCGTGAATTTTGACGTAATGATCGCAGCATCGGAGGAGATAGCAAACTTTGTGTCTGATCCCCAGCCGGATAAGATTGTGCCCACAATGGATGAGTGGGAGATGTATCCGGAGGTGGCTGCAACTGTTGCTTACAAGACTGCAGAACTGGGGCTGGCCAGACAGCGGAAATCCAGAGAATGGTTCAGGAACAACGCTCAGGAAATAATAGAGAATAACAGAAGACTATACCAGAGCATACTGAAAGAGGGCTTCATTAAAAAAATGGAGGTGCTGTAAATGGTGGAAGGATTTGTAATAAGGAGGGCAAAGGAGTCCGACGCGTCAGAAATAGCAAAGATGGCAATCAGGCTTAAGAAACTTAACGAGGAATTTGACACTCAGTTTCAGGTAGACGAGGAATCGGTAAAGAACAGCGAGTCCATAATGAAGACGTTCATATCCGACAAAGACCACGTAGTACTCGTGGGCGAGAAGAACAGGAAGGTCGCCGGCTACCTCATGGCTTTGCTCCGTGACAGGATTTTTTACGTTCCCAAAAAGGAGGTCAGAATCACTGACCTTTACGTGATGCCTGAATTCAGGAGGTCCAATCTCGCTATAAAGCTGGTTGAGGAGATGAAGAAGGAGGCTTCGAAACAGGGTATTTCCCTTATCACAGCAGAGTTCCCCACGCTGAACGTTATAGCTCTCAGGTTCTACAAGAAGATCATGTTCAGGGAGACGGTCAGTGTATATGGGGCAGAGCTTGAATGAGGCTGAATCTTCATTTAGCGCATCCATGGGAAGGTCTCTCTCAGAAACATCCTCAATTATAAGGGTTAGTGGAGTACTTTGCTGATGTCTTCCCCTGGCCTTCTTCCCCTGTGACTGGCCATTCCCAGTTCTGCATTTGAAGGAAAATTCTTAATAATTTTCACCATGCTCTACGTATGAAATATCTCGAGATTATCTCAATAGTCTCATATATTATTGGTTCCTCGGCGCTGGTATCTGGCGCATTTCTGTCAGTCTTTCTGTCAGCAATGGGGTCGTTTGATTCCAATTACCTGTTTGAAATCGCCTTCGGGCTGTTCCTGGCGTTCATTATAGTGGCGATTTTTACCAGGGCTCTCTCCAAACACACTGGATAGTTTGCTTTGGCCGGGCTGATCCCATATCCTCGTAGTGGGATTCAGACTCTTAAACGAGGAGATTGCGGAAGATCCTCATGCGAATTGATCCTGCTCTGTTATATTCTTCATAATGACGAGTCTCTTTAACATTCTGGGGATAGCCTCATTCCTCCTGCCACCAGATATATGATCGTGTCTCTGTATTCATGAGACTTGAACCCGTATAATCGCTTGAATGCTGTCCTAATCTTATTGTCAAGCCCTGATGTACTTTCCTTTGATATGGCGTCAAAATAGTCTTAGATTTTGATTGCTTCTATCCACACCCTCAGTTCCGCTTCAGGTAAAGTCTCATGTGTTTCAAGAATCTTTACAAGGGCATCCAGAACAGGCTTCCTTTCCTTGCCCTTCCGTATGATTGGATCGCATGGATTGGGCCTTATTAGCTTGCGTGCCTGATCCGTTTCCTCCCTTGTGATGGATGAGAACTCCTTCATGAAATCGATCCATGAAAGAACCTTCTCAGTGTAATGCTTATTCTCCATATTGGAAAGAATTGCGGTGAGTGCTCCAAACATTCCCATTTCCTTAGCCGTATGTGATCTCCCTGTTCTTCGTCTGATATGCATCCTGCTCCATCTGTGGCCGATCTCCTCGATGCCGTTGTGTCTCACAACATTGATTGTATTCCCTTCTTTCCCGATCACGGGTGACAGAAGCTCTGCCCTGTGATCTTCTATGCGGTTCCTGAATATCTTGTATATCCTTTCCAGTAACTGGTCAGTCTGATGTGCCCGATTCCGTCAGCCGGGTTTAGCCTTTCTTTTGATAACGGACGGTGTATCTGCGATGAAGTTCTTCCCTCTCAGCTTTGTTGTATAGTAAATGGAATATATTGTTGTGTATATCTCAGCTCCTCTCCCAGATCTGGATCCTCCTGAGACCT
>JAKAAY010000017.1 GCA_021802055.1 Thermoplasmata archaeon | reverse complement strand
ATGGGCCCGACCGGATTCGAACCGGTGACCACCGCCTTGTAAGGGCGGTATCATAACCACTAGACTACGAGCCCTGTTCCAGGTGATAACCGGTATACTAATTAAAATTACCAGCAGTTTCATAGATACCCTCACTCTTTACGAAACAATTTCAGTTATGGTGGGCAGATTACTATAAAAACTAGTTTACATGAATCACTGTTCCATGTCCAGCCTCAAAATCTGAACAGTAACCTGCAGTGCCCTTGTATGACTCATAACTCACGCTATTTGGAATGGTCAAAGCCTGTAACGACTAAAGTCCATAATAATGTTCATGCCGAGTCCGCATTTGCAGCCATGTGGGTTCTGGGAATGCCAGGAAGCAGTTACATCCGTAGATCAGAAATCCGGTAATGCAATATAATTCATGGCAATAAACTGTCTGGAGACGCACGAAGCAATCCTATTCAAAGGGCATGCTCATTAAGGATCAGAAAGTGAGGGAGAAGTATTTACAGGTATGGCTCTCAGGGCATATGTATATGACTCCGCTCTGTGGACAACGAAGGGAAGGTCCGAAGTCAAGTTTGAGGAAGTATGATGTTGTTTGCAACACACATATGGGGGGTGTGTTGAAGGACCTGTTTATCCGGTACAGGTTTAAGTCGATGTGGTCAGAGAGAGGAGTAAGGAACATCTGAAAGAGGCAAACGATAAGAGTGCAACCACTCTGTTCCGGGGTAAATAAGGCGTGCCGAGAAGGTCATGGGTCAGGAGGACATGGTCAGTGGGGGCCAGTCCACGAGTGGCGGTGAACGAGAACAGGGATCGGATATAGGCGCCGCAGTCACACTCTGCCAAGAAATCATTCATATTGCGAGGAGGTAAAAACTCCTAACTCTACGCTCTCTGACAATTTGAATATTTGTTGCTGATATTTCTTTCATAAGGGTAAAGCTCGGTGGTAGGGTCAACGGGCTGTACAACTTGAATCACATCCATTTTCATGGAACAATGAACATGCCCCGGCACCTTGGGCCAATGAAGGTTACACTTTCGTCTGATAGACAGTATAATACGAGAATCTCTCAACAAATTCATAGTAAGCCGGAGAGAATGACACATAATATTTCCCGTCCACTGTAGTATTTACCATGTAGTTCGGAACAATTATGAATGAGACCTGATAATCTGTCACGTTGGTCAGGGAGGAGTTACTGCCGGACATAAGGATTATCCCAGCCCCCGCATTCCGCAACTCCATCTCTACAGTTCCAACAAAATACCCGCTGTATATAATCACTTTCGCCCCTGAAACCGCTGAAATGTACTCGCCTATGCTCGGAGCTACCACCACCTTGCCCGCCATGTGAGTCTCGGCCCAATGTACCAGGCCAGGATCATACTGGAACGACCCGGAAGAATAGTAATGGATAGACTGCTGTTCGTTTAGATATTGAACCGGAAGAAGCAGGAAGAGCAATACGATGAGTACTGAGACTATCTTCCATTTTTTTCTGAGTCCTCTTCCTACCCTGGAAGATACAGCCGATCCAGTAAAGTCAAACTGGTACATGGCTCTGAGCAGAACGATCATTATCAGGAAAATAGCGTAAAGGGCAATTCTGGCAACTACCGTCTCGTCAAATGGAAGGAACACCAAACCAATGAAGCATGCAACAAAACTCAGTGTGAAAGGGTCGGCCTTTATTGCAAGCTCCTTTCTGAAAAATGCTCTTGCAACGAATATGGCTATGAATACCAGCGGGATTGAAAAGGGAACCTCTGCCAGTATAATAGGGAAAATGTTGTTTATGGGGACAATTGGGCCGATTGCGGATCCCTGGGTGAGAAACAACGCACTGATGACGAACGAAACCCTAGGAAGCCACCAGATGATCCCCGCGATCAGGCCAGCCGCGATTATGATCATCATCCGGTAAACTACCTGAAATTTTCTCCTGTAAAGATCATAGGCCGTAATTACTATGAGAAGCCAGATCATAAGGAAATAGGTCAGATCGTGGGAGAATGCGATTAGGACGGCAAGAACCGAAGAAATTATGATCCACCTCTTGGAGTTGGATCCCCTGCCATCCAGCTGGAATAACAATAACACCAGAAGGAATTGAGCAAAGATGTAGGGATATCCACCCCATGTGAGTGTATAAAGATCTATACTGAATGCTGAGACGATGAACGCAGAAATGAAATTTCTGGTACTTTCCCCATCCCTGCGGACCTTATGGTAGATATAAGCGGAACACAGGGCACTGAATACCGCAGCCATTATGAATAACGTGTTAATGTAAAAATCAGGGCCAAGAGGCCCAAATAAACCCGCAAAATCTCCTATATAATATGCACCCAAAAAGAGAAGTGGCGGATAGATGTAATCGCTACCAGGCATGTAGAGCGTATTGGTGGATGGAATGCCGCCTCCGTTCAGTGAGATCTCCCTGACAAAGGTTGCGTACTGAGCAACATCACCTGTAGGAATATGTCCCGGAAAGAAGATCAGGAGCCTTATCAGCAGTGATATGCTGAAAACTAGGGAAATTTCCAGGTACCTTCTCAAGCAGACCACGAAGAAAGGTAAAGGTTGGCCAGTTTGTCTGCTATGTTATCCCAGTCGTAATCCGATGTGAAATCATACGCGTTCTTGCTCATTGCCCTCCAACCATCCTCGTCCTTGTAAAGCCCTCTTATGCGTGTAATCATGTCAGAGAAGTCTGAGGATATTATCCCGTTGTATCCGTCTCTCACAATCTCATTAGCCGCGTAATTGAACGAGCTATCAACAGTGAGGACCGGAACCGACGCAGCCATGGCCTCAAGCGAGGCTATGGAAAACCCTTCTCTGTAGCTAGGCATGACGAAGAGCCATGAGTGCTTGACCTCTTCCAGTAACTGGCTCTTATCAACATGCCCAAGTATCTTGATGTTATTGTTTCCGTTGACCATTGATTTTAGATACTTCAGCTGACTGCCTGCCCCTATGATCTGGAGCTGAAGGTCGCTCTCCTTCTTGAAAATCTCAATCATTTTGTCCAGTCTTTTGTGCGGCTCCAGTCTTCCCACGTAAACAATCTTCCCCCATTCCTTCTCATAAGAATTCTGAAACTCCTTCCTGTTGACTCCGTTCTGAATCACGACGGAATCATGAACCGAATAGATGCTGCTAAGCAGTTTCGATATTGTGGACGAAACCGTAATATGATGCCTGAACTCCTGAGAAACCTGTTTTTCCCAGGATGCTGCAATCTTCCAGGGGAAACCCTTCTCTGCGTAGAACTGCCTGAGCACTTCATGCCATGTGAAAAAAGCGGTCTTTCTGTCAGTGAGTTCCCTGACTCCCTTCAGTGCATGAATAAGTGGAAATTCATCGAAGTTGAATATGTCAAAATCTCTCCTGTGATCCCGCACATATTTCCGCACGCTGGAAGAAAAATGGTTGACCCCCAAGAGCCTGCGTGAATTTTTCTTGAAATAATTGCTCTCCTTCAGGTTGGTTATATATTCAATGTCCAGTCCCTGCACTTCTTCTTTCCCTGGAAAGGGATTCGTGGCCACAGAGACATCGAAACCTCGTTTACCCAGCCTGCTGAGTATTTCATACGCCCTCTTTTCGGCACCTCCTTCATGTGGGAAGAAAGCCTCGTTGACAGAGAGCACCCTAGGCATATCCATTAACCTGCACCGAAGTCCGTTTGAGATTATAACTTCGATGGATATAATGATATATGAACGCTTATTAACAGGGAGTCAGGTGGATTTCCACTCCCTTAAAGGAACAAAGTTCATGCATGTTCCCCCGGTTTTCATTTGCTGTAGTTAAATTCTAAAACCCGCTGTTCTAAACAGTATATTATATAAACCGGAAACTCGACGATCTGCACCTCCCTGCATTTCAACATGCGGCTGAAGGAAAGGTAAGGGAGTGGTTAATTTATTTAATGTGGCCGGATATGTTGTCTTTATGAAACCTACATGGGACCAGTACTTCATGAGAATGGCATTCCTTGCAGCGTCTAGGTCAAACTGTATAAGGCGCAAGGTCGGAGCTGTGATCGTGAAAGACCGGAACGTAATTGCAACCGGGTACAACGGTCCGCCTTCCGGCATGGCCAATTGTGATAAGGTTGGATGCGTAAGAATTGATCTGAACATTCCTTCGGGAGAGAGACATGAATTATGCAGGGGACTTCACGCTGAGCAGAATGCAATCATTCAGGCCGCTGTACATGGTTCAATCATAGCAGGTGGCGTTATTTACTCGACTACTTACCCGTGTGTGGTCTGTTCCAAGATGCTCATAAATGCCCAGATCAAAGAGATAATTTACAACGATGGTTATCCGGATGATCTCGCAGAACTGATGCTGGTGGAGAGCAATATGCCAGTAAGACAGCTGGCTCTTCCCGTTGATGATATAAAGAACATACTGGGAGAATACGCATGGGCACAGATTGGGGAGGACTGACGCTGTTGTACAGAAAATCGGCAGGATCACCGCCTTGACGTGAATCACCCTGCGATCTTCGAAGAAAGTTATAAATTATCTCGGAATATACCACTAAGTTTTATATGGCTTCAAATCACGAATATTCCAAGGTCGAATCCGACGTTTTGATTATTGGTGCAGGTGGGGCTGGGCTTAGGGCAGCAATAGAGGCCAGTGAGAACAAAAAGTCAGTGGTCATCGTCTCCAAGTCCATACTTGGTAAGGCACATACAGTTATGGCGGAGGGGGGCATGGCGGCTTCCCTGGGCAATGTGGATAAGCAGGACAGTTGGAAGGTCCATTTCGCTGACACATATATTGAAGGGGTATACATCAACAACTGGAAGATGGTGGAGATCTTCTCCAAGGAAGCGGCAGACAGAGTTTATGAACTTGAAAGGTTCGGTGCCCTCTTTGACAGGACTGCTGACGGGAAGATACTTCAGAGAGCATTTGGTGCACACACCTACAGGAGACTTTGCCACGTGGGTGACAAGACGGGACTAGAACTCATAAGGACGCTGGAGGACAAGGTCCTTCACACCGACACTCGCATTCTGGACGAAGTGGTCGTGACTAAAATTGTCACTGAGGATGGTAAGGTCAAGGGCGCAATAGGATTCAGCATGAGGGAGGGCCGTTTTTATGTATTCCAGTGCAAAGCGCTGATAATTGCTACCGGGGGACTAGGAAGGCTATTCAAGGTTACGTCAAATTCATGGGAGTCAACGGGAGATGGATTGGCAATAGCCTTCAGGGCAGGTGCAGAACTCAGGGACATGGAAATGGTGCAGTTTCACCCAACAGGAATGGTGTGGCCTCCATCGGTTAGAGGACTCCTCGTTACGGAGGGTGTAAGAGGGGAAGGAGGCATTCTCCTGAACAAGGAAGGCGAAAGATTCATGCTTAGATACTCTCCCAAGAAGAAGGAACTGGATGCAAGGGACGTTGTGGCCCGGTGTATATACAGGGAGATAACTGAAGGGCGTGGAACTGAGCATGGAGCAGTATACTTGGACATCACGCATAAGGGCTACAAATTCATAATGGACAAACTCCCATCAATGTACAATCAGTTCAAAGATTTTGCCGGGGTTGACATATCGAAGGAAAAGATGGAGGTGGCGCCAACGGTTCACTATCACATGGGCGGGATCAAAGTTGAACCTGAAACAGAAGCAACCAACGTTTCTGGCCTATTCGCTGCCGGTGAGGCAGCCTGTGGTCTACATGGCGCTAACAGGCTTGGGGGGAACTCCCTGACTGACCTGCTTGTCTTCGGAAGAAGGGCGGGCTTGGGGGCCAGTCACTATTCAGACAGCGCCAGAATGGGAACAATCGACGAAAAAGAGATAAATGATGAAATAGAAAGAATTGAAGCGTTCACCAGCAAGAAGAATCCAACCAACCCGTACGAGTTAATCGAACAGCTTAGGCAAGCTATGTCCAGCAAAGTCGGTATTGTGAGAAACGAGAAGGATCTCAACGATGCGCTTGCAGTCATTAACCAGATCAAAGGTAAACTGGACAAGATAGGGGTCGCTGGAGGAGTGAGGTTCAACCCGGGCCTAATTGCATGCCTGGAACTCCAGAACATGATTCAGAACGCGGAACTCCTGGTCCGTGCTGCAATAGAGAGGAAGGAAAGCAGGGGTGCGCATACCAGGAGTGATTACCCGGGCACCAATGACGAATTCCTGAAAAACATAGTTTTCAGGCTCGAGAATGGGCAGATAAAGATGAATATGGAGCCAGTTATGAAACCGCCAAAGGAACTGCAGGAAATACTTTTGGAAGGTGAAAAGACCAATGCATGAAGTTGTCCTGAGGATAAAGAGATCTGAACCATCTGTGAGCGCGGAAACCAGATTTGATGAGTTCAAGGTACCAGTTGAGGAAGGGATGGTTGTACTCGATGCAGTGCATTACGTTGAGCAGAATATCGATCCTACACTTGGTGTTAGATGGAACTGCAAGGCCGCAAGGTGCGGATCTTGTGCTGCTGAGATTAACGGCAGGCCAAAACTAATGTGTAAAACAAGGGTGGAAAGCATGGGGGACAAGATCACAATCGAACCCATGAGGGCTTTCCCGGTGGTGAAGGACCTGGTCACAGACGTGTCTCACAACTTCGAGATTGCCAGGAAGATTCCTCCATTCACACCCAAAAAGGATACGCCAACTCCGTTTCTGATGCAGCAGAGTGACATTCTAAGAAGCAAGGAGTTCAGGACGTGTATAGAGTGTTTCCTCTGCCAGGACGTATGCCATGTCATAAGAGAGCACAATTCAGACTACGTTGGTCCCAAGCATGTGGTTAAAATAGCCTCACTGGACATGCATCCGCTGGATGGAATAGATCGGTCAAACTTCATGCATTCCGACGGCGGGCTCGGATACTGTGATATCACAAAATGCTGCCAGGAGACCTGCCCGGAGGACATCAAGATAACCGATAATGCAATTATCCCGGAGAAGGAAAGAATAGTAGATCATGTTTATGATCCCCTTGGGAGGCTTATACACAGGATCAGAGGAAGCAGGTGGCAATAAATGTTCAAAACAGAGAGAAAGCAGGGCTGGTTCCCGGAGTTTACAGAGCTGAATTGGAGATTCTGGAGTTTCGTAATTCTGTTGATAATGTCGCTTGGAGCACTTACATGGTTCCCTGTCACAGGTACATTCGAGGGCTATACCGATCCGTTCTATTCGCCGACATTGCTGGTCATTCCTCTCATTGCGGCTTTCAGGCTAAGCTGCTATGCGTACAGGAAGGATTACTACCGGCATGTATTCAAGCATCCCCAGGCCTGTGCTACTGGAATCAGGGAAGGGAAGAACGGCGAAACACGTGGTTACAGCGGAGAAAAGGGATTTTTTGCGCTGAATAACTACCACAGGTACTTCCTTTACGTTGGAATAGCCATACTTCCATTTTTCTACTATGACTTTGGGGTCTCGCTCTTCTACGAACCAGGCTATTTTGTATTGAGACTGGGAAGCATACTGCTAATTGTCAACGCCCTTCTTCTCACTCTATGGACTATTTCGTGCCATGCATTCAGGCATGTATTCGTAAGAGGGCAGCTAGACTGTTTCAGCTGTTCTCTGGGAGGTAAGACCATGAAGAAGCTCTATGATGGGCAGTCCTTCCTGAACAGGTACCACGAGCAGTTTGCATTTATCAGCCTTATTATTGTTGTTGGCGTAGATCTTTACATAAGGGCATTAATGGTTGGCCTTCCTGTAGACTTTACTTTCCTGAAATTTGCAATATGAGGTGTTATGAATGAGTGAAAATGCAGCAAGGTACAGGTACCCACTTTTCTTTGTCGGTTCATTTTTGATGCTTATAATGGCATTTTTCCTTCACTTTGGGGTGGAAGTGCAAGAACTCTATATCGAGATCATTGTGCTGGTTGGATTCGTGCTGTTCGTAATGTCCATGGTGGTAGGTCTGGGTTCCAAGGAATAGAAGGCAAACATCTGCCAGGGCCATTCATTTTTTCCTCCCCTGATACTTGTGTAGTTAATCCAATAGATATTTCTTGACGTGTACAATCACGATTAATCGATGCTGAAAGCCGCTGGTCGTCCACTTTCAGAAAGAGAATGTGTGTGTATGCGTCCGGGAGAATGATACTGCGTAAATGGAATACAAATGGACTGTGCTGAGCAATACCACCCTTGGAGTTTTGATGGCTTCTCTGGACACAAACATTGTACTAATAGCACTTCCAACCATCGGTCACAGTCTCCCTGGAATGAACGCCTTCAACGTGCTGTGGGTTATTCTTGGCTACCAGATTGTGATCGCATCTGTTCTTGTGAATTTTGGAAGGCTTTCGGACCTATTCGGCCGGGTAAAGTTATACAACATTGGCTTTGCGGTTTTCACAATAGGATCTGGGCTGTGCAGCATATCACAGACCGCAGACCAGCTTATTGGTTTCAGGATTATACAGGCAACCGGGGCGGCATTCCTGTTTTCGAACAGTGCTGCGATCATAACAGATGCTTTCCCGCCAAATGAACGCGGCAAAGCGCTGGGAATAAATCAGGTATCAATAGTGGTAGGATCAGTTGCAGGTCTTGTAATCGGAGGCATACTCACCACTACGATAGGCTGGCAGTCTATTTTCTTGGTAAATCTTCCCATAGGGATATTCGCGACGACATGGGCTCACTTCAGGCTCAAGGAGCTTTCTAAACCATCCTTGGAGCATAGGATAGACGTGAATGGAAACGTATTTTTCGCACTTGGTCTCATCATACTGCTTCTTGGCATAACACTCAACGCTGTTACAGGCCTGAGTGATGAACTTACTGCCATAATGATCGTTTTTTCTCTGTTGAGTTTCTGGATGTTTGTCAGGGCGGAGAAAAAAGCCCCTAACCCAATGTTTGACCTGACCCTGTTTCGCAATCGCATCTTTGACGCTGGAAACGAGACGATATTTCTAAACGCTCTATCGCGTGGTTCATTCGTCCTGGTCATGGTGTTCTACCTTCAGGGCCCTCTCATGCAACTTAGCCCACTCGATGCGGGTCTTTTCCTGATCCCCATGTCTGTATCATTGTCCATTGCAGGGCCAATAAGCGGTTCCCTATCGGACAGATACGGGTTCAGGTCATTTGTAATACTTGGCCTTGCACTTTCCGCTGCGGGGTTCCTTATTATGGCAGGCATTGGTAAAACAATAACGAGTCTCCAGGTACTCTTCCCTCTCATGCTGATTGGAAGTGGTATGGGCTTTTTTGCATCTCCCAACAGGTCTTCCATAATGAATTCTGTTCCAGCGCACCAAAGAGGAGTTGCCTCTGGAATCAGCACCACTTTCGTAAACATTGGAAATACCTTGAGCATAGGTCTGGCATTTCTCTTCATGGGTGCAACAACGCCAAGAACTACGCTTGACCTGATCTTTTCAGGCACATCATCAGGCATAGGGGACTTCTCTTACTCTGATTTCCTTACATCTGTTCACCTGGTCTTCTACATGTCTGCATTGATGCTCATAATATCTATCCTGATCTACATCTGGGCTTACAGGAAAGGAGAGAACAGCGGGTCGGACGTCGCGTCATCTGCCTTGGGGAACTCCGGTTTCAGTGAAAAGAGTTGAACAATAACCGGTCGCAGTTCTCCTCGGTTCCAATGAATTCCGCTAAATGGAGAGAAAAAAGTCCCCTGAGTCATAATAACCTGTTATCTTGTGGGATGGCAAATCCTGCTCCAGTGCATGCCACACAAAACCGGAAACGGGTCGTGGTAAAATTTAAATAGAGGTATGCCATCGTTAGTTGACAACCATAAGTTGTCAACAGGTGATAAAATGGCACACAGGAAAAACTACGATGATGATTGGGATGAGGACTTCTTTGACGACTTCTTCGGAGGGTTCGACTTCGACTTCAAGAAGCTGAACGAGAGAATGATGAGGATCTTTGCGAACATGAAGAAGAACATGGGAGATATGCCCAACGAGCCATATGTATATGGGTTCAGCTTCAGGGTTGGACCTGACGGCAAACCCCACTTCCAGGAATTTGGAAACATTCCGGAAAGGGAAAAGGGCCGCCTTGGACCTTCCGTGGATCTTGATCAGGGTGTGAGAGAACCTATGACCGATATTTCCGAGGACAAGGAAAAGATCTACATTACAGTTGAACTCCCCGGGATATCCAAGGATAACATAGACCTGAAAGTCACGGAGGACCGGGTAACGGTATCGGTAAAGGATGGGAACAGGAGCTACTACAAGTCACTGGAACTTGAATCACCAATAATGGTCGACTCCACGGTCGCAAAATTCACAAACGGAATCCTTGACCTGGTCCTTCAGAAGCAGAGGAAGGACGAACAGGGCGGCAAGAAGATCCGCATAGAGTGAGCAGGTCGCGACAGAGAGCGTATGGTGGAATACGGCGACGACTACATTGAATATTTCATAGCCGCTCTTGAGAACGAAACCAGGAGAGAGATTCTCAGGAGCCTCATTTCTGATAGATCATATGCACTCGAGATCAGCAGGAATATCGGTGTTTCACAGCAGGCAATAAACAAGCATCTGGCAATTCTGGAAGAGGCCAAGCTCATCATTTCACAGGGACTTCTGCCATCCAATTCAGGAGCAGCGAGGAAGATGTACAGGCCCACTGGATTTTCCACCCTGGTGGTAGACTATTCAAGGAACTTTTTTGACATACGAAGATATCCGCTGGAATTCGACATGGAGCCGGAAGATATCAAAGCCCAGGAAAGTGTAAAATCCATGGTAAACCGGCTAAGGGAAGTTGATAAGTCGATCGGCCGCATAATGGCAGAAAGGGAATCCATGCTGAAGGAAAAGGACTCACTGATCTATGCCCTGAAATCAGTAATAAACAGAAGTTCAACCGACTCAACCACAAGGCGCATCCTCGAAACTTACATCGAGACCCTCGACTCCGATGCTACAGCTGCAAAACTATCCCTTCCCGTGGAGATAGTGAATTTCATAGTGGATAGGTTTCTTGAAGTATCCGGACATTGAAAATCAGGTACGATGAAATAGATATTATCTGCTGAGAAATACATGATGGAATGAAATTCCTTGCTTACTTCGGCCACCTCAACATAGACATTGTCCTTAGAACCAGTAAGATAAACCCCGGAGGATCATCAAACATAGACAGCATCAACAATATTTTCGGCGGAACAGCAGGGAACTTTGCCATGGTGGCCCACAAGCTTGGCGTGCCATTTGATCTGTTCAGTGCGGTTTCTGAGGAAACCCATGCGGGATACATGAAGTATCTTTCAGAGCAGGGAATCAGCACTGAGCACATATCGGTCTCGCGCAATACGCGTGGCCCCATGTGTTACATAGTTACTGATGGCTTAAACCAGCAGTATTTCATGCATCAGGGCCCCATGGAGAACTGGGATCCTGGAAGGTCAAATCCCGGCCTCAGCCAATACAGATACGTACATTTTTCAACCGGCCCTCTGGACAGGTTTATCGAGATGAAGACAGGAAAGGATAGCACCGTAGTTCTTGATCCGGGACAGGAGGTCAGTTTCAGGTATCCTCCGGACCTGCTGATGAGGGCCATCAAGAATTCAGGAATGCTCATTGTCAACTCGCACGAATCTGAGGTGATTCTGCAGCTGCTTCGAATTCCTCCGGACGCCTTATGGAATCTCACCCCAACTGTGATAGTTACTGCAGGGCCCAGCGGTGTTGATTACTCCCTTAACGGCAGATTACATCACCAGGATTCTGTCAGGGCGTCTAAACCCCTTGATACCATAGGTGCAGGGGATGCGTTCAGGGCCGGATTATACATGGGTCTCTGGAAGAACCTCAATATGCATGAATCGATTTTTCTTGGGCAGGTGGCGGCTTCAAGGGCAGTTGAAACGGGAATATTGAATATTGACCTTACTGCAGAAAGCCTGCTGGCTAGATTAGGCGAATATACAGAATATGGTCACTAAACTTTCAGCAGTGCCCTCACGGTTGAATCCCCCCGGCACAGGATCTTCCACGGGGGAGGTTGCATGGGTCTTCGCACTTCGGTTTCTCAAGCGGTTCCGGGAGCAAATATAGTGGAATCACCAGCCTATTGTAGCGGGTGCTATTTTTGGTCATTTCGATCCCCCAGTTACAAGCCAACGTGCTTCAGCTGTTGGTAGTTGACTGGGTGGTTCTTCCCGCTGTATCCTCGCTGACCAGTTCCAGAAAAAGTTCTTCAAGGGACATTTCCTGTTTGATGCAGGAGAGCATCAACGAGCCATGGTTCATCGCAATTCTCGCGACGCTCTCCCTTATGTCCGTATCGCCAGTCACCTCCACTCTAATCCTGCCCGGATCTGAAACAGTGCACCCGGAGACTCCTCCCAGCCCCTCAACGGACCTTAGAAGGGCGTCGGAAATGCTGTTGAATTCAGCAATATATACGGTGGTATTGCCTGATCCCTGAATCAAATCCTTCACAGTCCCCTCCCTCAAGGTCCTGCCTCTGTTGATTATTGTTATGTTCCTGCAGATGCTCTGAACCTCAAAGAGAAGATGCGAGGAAAGCAGCACTGTCGATCCGTCCCTTACGGTTTCCCTCAGAATATCTCTTATAATTGCTGCACCACCAGGATCCATGCCGGATGTGGGCTCATCCAGAATCAGCAGATCCGGCTCGTTGATAAGGGACACTGCCACGCCCAGCTTGGCCTGCATGCCTCTGCTGTATTTTCCAACCCGCTTATTTTCTGCACCATCCAGCCCCACTCTCCTGAGCAGATCGCGCGATTCTGAATTTCTCCTGGACCCGCTCAGTCCCCTCATCCTGCCGTAGAGTTGCATGACTTCAAGCCCCGTAAGATATGGAGGGAACGAAGGTAATTCAGGTGAAAATCCTGTCCTTGATTTATAAGAAACTGCGGTGGGATCAACCTGCCTCCCCTGGAAATAAATTGCACCTGCGTCGATTCTCAACAGACCTAGCAGGCACTTCATCGTTGTGGTCTTCCCCGACCCGTTGAGACCCAGAAAACCGTGAATGGTTCCCTCCTCGACGGACATGTTGACCTCTGTAACCCCGGCGTCATTGCCGTATATTTTCCGCAGTGATTTAACTTCGAGAATAGCGCTCACTGCCAGTCACCGGACCTCAGACTTCCGAAACACCGCATAACCCATAGCAATAAAGATAACGATACTCAGCAAAACGCCCAGGAGTGAATAAGACAGAACAAGAGAGGCAGGGACGTAGGACACTCCGGATACGCCTCCAACATTGTAATTAACCGGGAGTTCTGCTGCAGGGTTGCGAAAGTATGCATTCAACGAACCCTGTATCAGGTTGACATTGGCCAGCGGAACAAAGGTAATCCATAACTGGAAACCCAGTTTTATCTGCGCAATGATTGTTGCGATCAGCAAAGCAAAGAAGGCTGCCAGGAGTGCGATAATGGTAAATCCTGATGACTTTATGATCGAGCCGAGGAATATTGACAGAGACGCGAAAACCATCAATTCCAGCATGAAGGCAAGTGCGACCGGAACCGTCCATAACAGGTAATTCTGCGTACCGGCTACAGCTTCAGCCAGTCCCAGGACGATCCCCACTATGAGTAATGAGATCCCCAGCAGCACCAGAAATTTTTCAAGCACTTTCCCAAAATATATCTCAGCCCTTGTCAGTGGCTGTGCCATCAGAGGCAGAATGGTTCCCTTATCGAACTCCCATGCCAGTGAATCAACTGCTATAAGGCCTCCAAGAACCATGGGGAAGACTCCAGAAAGGAAATCGTTGGTTATGACGACGATGATACTGTCCCAAAGGTATCCGGTGCCCGATGACACGCTGTTCCCAGCGAATGTCCTGTAAGAGATGGCCCCAAGAATTGCAATGGTAACGACCAACCCCAGTGCAAAAATGACCTTGCTCTTCTTCACGTCCCATTTGAATTCGTAAATAGAAACCGCCCACGCTCTTTTCAGGGAAAATTCCATGTACCGAAGACCGGAATCTTATCCGTTACCATTATAAATATTGTCTCAGGTTACCACATTTACATGGGAAACACGCATTCTGTGCATTGAAAAGAGCCTATTATGGGACTTCGCTGGTAATCACTTGGCCGGTCAACCAACAACATGAAGATTTATGTGCGCCAAAACCAAATATGAAAGCACGATCCCGTTCAATGCCGTTATACGAATTCGAGGGAAGAAAGCCAAAAGTCTCTCCGGGTGCTTACATATTTCCAAATGCCACAGTGATAGGAGAAGTCGAGATTGGTGATAAATCATGGATAGGCCCGGGAGCAGTTCTCAGGGGCGACTATGGAACCATAAAAGTGGGTGACTTTACCGCAATAGAGGATAACTGCGTCCTCCACGCGCGCCCTGGCGAGAAAACGGAGATAGGAAACCACGTTACTGTTGGACACTCTTCAGTTATACACACAGGAACCATCCATGACTGGGCTGTCATCGGCATGAAGTCCGTAGTCTCTGACTTCGCAAATATAGGGGTATGGGCGGCAGTGGGAGAAGGGGCGGTGGTTAAAAGCAAATCGGAAATACCCGACGGGGCCATAGCGGTTGGTGTTCCAGCAAAAATTATAGGAAGCGTGGACGAGAAATACAAGAAACTGTGGGAGGACTACAAGTTAAATTACAACACATTCGCGGAAAGGTACAGAAAATTAACCAAGCTCTGAATGTGGTACATATTTATCCGGAGAATAGATCACAATTCATGACAGGGGACTACGAGATAATAGATACCAGAGTAAGAAAGGTGCTTGACTCCAGGGGCAATCCGACGGTAGAAACTGAGATAATCCTGCCTTATGCAATGGGAAGGGCTTCGGCACCATCGGGAGCAAGTACAGGGGCAACTGAAGTACCTCCGTTTCCAAAGGAAGGTGTTGATGCATCCATCAAATTCTTTGAATCCAGGATCAGGAAGAATATTATCGGTTTCAACTCCGCGGATCAGAGGGGCTTCGATCAGCTTCTTGATGAGTTGGATGGTTCCGGCAACTTCTCCAACATGGGTGGTAACCTGTCCACCGCTCTATCGATATCAAACGCAAAAGCGGTGTCAGGCGTGCTTGGAATCCCGCTTTACAGGTACATCGGCGGGGCTCTGAAGAGGAAACTTCCCATGCCCATTGGAAACGTCATCGGCGGCGGTAAACATTCCCGGAACGGTACCACGATACAGGAGTTTTTGGTATCTTCAAAGGGGAAGTCCATTTACGAGTCCATCTACACGAATGTGCTGGTGCACAAGAGAATCGGATCCAAACTCCAGGAAAAACTGAAGGACCAGAGCGTTGGAGTCGGGGATGAGAGGGCATGGACAGCGAGCATCAGCGACGAGGAAGCCATCGAAATTCTCAAGAGCGCAGTCGGGGAAATATCGGCGGAGAAGAAGATCAGCATAATTTACGGCTGCGACTTTGCAGCGACATCTTTCTACAAAGACGGGCATTACGTCTACAGGTCAAGGAAGCTTGATCAGGCTGGACAGATCGACTATGCTGTTGAACTCGTGAAGGAACACGGTTTCTCCTTCCTGGAAGATCCCATGGTGGAAACCGATTTTGAGGGATTTGCTGCAGTCACCAAAGCTGTTGGAGACAGGGCCCTGATTATTGGGGACGATCTCTATACTACAAACGCCACCAGGATCAGGAAGGGGGTTGAAATGTCCGCTTCAAACGCTGTACTTATCAAGGTGAACCAGATCGGTTCGCTGTCTCTTACCCAGGATGCGGTGGACGTGACCGATCAGGCCGGATGGAAGACCGTGATTTCACACAGAAGCGGTGAAACAGACGATGACTTCCTGGCGCATCTTTCCATAGCATTTGGATCCCACATGATAAAAACCGGCACCATTGGGGGAGAAAGACTGGCAAAGCTCAACGAACTTGTCAGGATCGAGGAAGATTTCCAGTGAATTGAATGCTTGTCCTGATAGGCCTCGGTCTTGACGGGTTGAATTCCATCACCCGTGGAGCCCTGGAATTCATGGAGACTGCTGACAGGATCTATCTGGACTCATATACATCGATTATCCAGGAGGGACTTGCCCGCGAGATCGCAGAAGCCACGGGAAAAGACGTCAGTATTGCAGAGAGGGAATTACTGGAGAATCACTCCGGAATAATCGTGATGGCAAGGGACAGCAGGCTCTGCATTCTGGTCTCCGGTGATCCGCTTTCTGCCACGACGCATTTCGAGCTTATTCACGAAGCCAGAATTTCAGGCATAGAGGTGAAGGTTTTTCCCAATGCATCCATAGCGCTTTACGGCCCGCTTTATCTTGGGCTTTTTCTTTACAGGATGGGCCCGCCAGTCTCCATCCCGTTTACCACCGAGAAATTCTTTCCCATAAGCGTATACCGGAGGATATACCGGAACTTCAGCAACGACCTGCACACGCTTTTGCTCCTGGATCTGAAGGATGGCAGAAACATGTCCATAGGGGAGGCGGTTTCAATTCTTACCAGGATGGAAGAAGTTGAGAAAAAAGGCATATTCACCTCCAGCCGCATTATCTGTGCTATTTCTAAAATGGGTACCAAGCATGAGAAAGCCGTATGCACTGAGTTCTCTGAGATTTCCGGGGTTAAGCTGGATGATCCCGTAAGCCTCGTACTGCCCTCTCATCCCTCAGAACAGGAGGAAAGGTTCATGAGCCCGTTCAGAAGAGACAGGGCATGATTCACCCCCCAGTCATTAAGAATTTATTAGCAGACCGATTCACGTATGCAACATGAGAGCGCTCATAGTTGGAAGGTTTCAACCGTTCCACCTGGGTCATCTGGAAATAATAAAGTCAATACTCAAGCAGTCCGGGTCCATAATCATAGGGATTGGAAGCGCCCAGTATTCTCATACCCTGAACGATCCTTTCACTGCTGGAGAGAGACACCTGATGATTTCAAGTTCCCTCGAGGCGGAGAAGATTTACGACTTCTACCTTGTGCCCATTGAGGACGTGAATTCTAACCCGCTCTGGGTAGCTCACGTGGAATCCCTGACCCCGAAGTTCACAAAGGTATACACCAACAACCCCCTGGTGAAGAGGCTTTTTGCAGAGAAGCATTATGATGTGCATTCCCTCACGCTGCTTAACCGGGAGAGCTGGTCCGGCACACGCATAAGGGATAAGATGTTGAATGGAGAGAACTGGCGCTCAGACGTGCCACCGCAGGTGGCAGCCGTGATCGATGAAATAGATGGCGTCAACCGGCTCAGGGACCTTTCACAGTCCGACAGGGAATGATCTCTTTATGCTCTGAGCATCTCTGAAATTACTGCGGCATCCCCAAGTACATGATCAATTTCACAGAACTCGTCGGCCTGATGATACACATCGTTGAAGGCCGTGCTCCAGACCACTGCATCCATTCCCTGGTGCCGGAAAAATGCAGCACACGTCCCCCCTCCTATGCCAATGAGTTTTGGCTCCTTCCCCTTTACCTTCTTGATGGCTTCCACCAACCCCACCACAATTTCTGATTCGCTGGAGGTCGCATGAGGCGACTGCTCTCTCTGGATGATCTCTCTCTTCACTCTTGCCCTTGAGGAAGACTCAAAACTCCTTATGGTGGTGTCAATCTCATCAATCACCATATCCAGATCATATCTTGGGAGTATCCTGCAGTCCAGTGAGAAATCGTCCTTTCCCGGTATGGTGTTTATGTTTGCGACATTGGCTCCATGCATGGTGATCTGGAATGTTGAATCAGGCGGGCTGAAGAGGGGATCAGAATCACTGTACTTTTCATTCAGCCTTTTCTCCAGTTCAAGCATAAACCTCATCCCCTCTCTGGTAGCATTCACAGCTTCGTCGGGAGTACTTGCATGGCCCTGCTTTCCAAGAATGGTAAATTTCAGCCACAGTATGCTCTTTTCCGCAACCTCTATCTGCAGGCTGTCCGGAACCCCCCAGTCAGGAACGATGAAGAGGTCAGTCTTCTTGAAAATGTTCCTTGTCAGCAGGTACTGGATGCCGTACCGGCTCCCCATCTCCTCATCTGCAACCAGCGCTATGCCCAGGTTATACTTCATTCTGGAAGGATCCGCTCTGCGCAGGATCAGCAGTGACGTAAAGACGGCCTGAAGGTTGTCAGCGGACCCTCTCCCATAGATTCTCGAGCCCTCAACTGACGCCTTGAACGGGGGGTGCGTCCAAAGGTTTGCGTCGCCTTCGGGGACAGTATCCACATGTGCTATCAACCATAAAGTCCTGGCTTGCGACCCAACCTGGCATACAAGGTTCGATCTTATGAATCCCTTATCATCAGTGGTATCATATCTTTCATAATTTGGAAATCCAAGTTCGTTCAATATCTTTTCAAGCTCGTCAATTCTCTTCGATTCCCCCTCACCCCCAGAGAAAGGGGAGATGGCTTTTATGGGAATGATACGCTTTGCGAGCTCTATTACAAATTTTCTGTCGTCATCCGGGAGGGATATGCCCATACGGGAAGGATATATTTTTCATATATGTAGTCAGCGATGGTGCTGGCATATGGAAATCCCCTTATGATGGTCTCATGAAACCAGTGTGACGGAAAACCCGCCGGTGAAAGTCTGGCCTGCCTCCATAACAATGAGGCCCATGCCATTATTGAAGCAGTCCGGTGCACCGGTCATAGGCTCCACTGCCAGGGATAAGCCACGGCAGTATGCGCCGTTGTACAACTGCAGGTATGGCATGTTTTCCCTGGTCAGGCGCAGACTGAACCATTCAGACTCCAAAATAAGGTCTTCACTGCAAAAGAATGTATTGTCAAGCGTGGCATTCCGACAGTCTATGGACCCCATGTCAATATTTTCAAAGGTGCCATCCGGGAAATATCTGTCCTCAACGTTCAGCTCCTTTGCCTCTCTGCAGCCAATGAACCTCCAGCTTGTGCCAACGCTGAAGTAGGGATGGAAACCCAGCATGAAGGGTACAGGCTTTTCACCGCCGTTGGTTGCGCTGTACGACACCTTGAATTGGCCTCTCCCAACGGAATAGTGGACAGTGGAATAAAGCCTGGAGGGATAGAAGCTGTTCTCCATTGAGTTGCTTAGTACTACACTATAGTCTTCCAGGCTGATGACCTCCCATACCTGATCCTTGAGGAACCCATGGATGGCGTTCTCTCCATTATTATGGGGGATATTGTAGGTGTGGTTGTCGAAATGATAGATCCCCCTTCTTATGCGGTTCGCGAATGGTGAGAGAAGGGCACAACCACCGTGAGTCTGTTTTTCGTCTGGAGCAGCCATCAATACGATCTTTGATCCCAGGGACAGGGAGCGAATGTAAGCCCCATTGGGATCTATGGAGGCTGAATCTGCAGTGTTCCCGATGGTAATCATGACTCCTGATCCGGCAATGGGATTTAGCGTTTGCATGCGCTTCCTTTGGAGCGATGTGGCGTGTCATTCGTGGTTCTTGCATAGAATGAAGTTTTTTCGTGGTTCAAATGAAATTTACATGCTTCCCCTCCATGTCAGGCATTTCGAAATTCATCCACATCGCATGCCCGGTGGCTCTCATGGTCAGATCAGTGTAAAAATACGCATTCAACGTGGAGTCCGATACGGTATATTTATGGCAGCAGCATGGCCAGACACTGAAACCTGTTGAGTGCAGAATGATATATTTCCGGATCATTTCCGCCATGATATGCAAAACTTTCCTCAAAGGAAAAGAGATTAATGCCATGGATCAATTTCGTGACCTTAATTCTCAGCAGATGAGAAAATCCGGGAAACAGATATGGCAGGAAAGATAAGGCTTGTGCTCTGGGACATGGATGGTGTCCTTACGGAGCATCCCAGCAGCTGGAAGTATATCCACGAAAGAATAGGGGTGGACAACTCAATCAACAGGGATTCCTGGCTTGACGGCAGGATCACATACAGGGAATTCATGCAGAAGGACATCCAGCTGTGGCTCGATAAGGTTGGGCAGTTCACGAAGAATCAGGTCACTGAAATGCTCAGCCATATCAGGGAAAGATTCAACGTATCTCCCGCAATTGAAGAACTTAAGCGCAACGGCATAAAGTCCGTCATAGTGTCCGGGGGGATTTCATGGCTTGCTGACATCCTCAACAGCGGCCTCATATTTGATATGGTCTATGCAAACGAGATCCTGGCAGACGCCAACGGGAATATCATCCCTGACGGCATCCCGCATGTGATTCCGGACAGGAAGGATATCATCATAAGAGGAGTTCAGGAATCGCTAGGCATAAGCTTAGAAGAATCAGCGTCGGTTGGAGACAGCCCCTTTGACATATCCATGTTTCGCCAAAGCGGCACCAGGATAGCATTCAACCCCAGGGAAAGTTCCATAAGCGAGGCAGCAGATTACGTAATAACATCCAACGACCTCTATTCGGTGGTGGAAAGGATTTTAGCCCTCGCCTGATAGGTAACCGCAGGAAGGAACATGGACAAGGTAGATACTGCAGCAATTCCCAAGAAACTCCCCACGGGGATATCCTGCATAGATGAGCTGACATGCGGGGGGGTTGAAAGTGGGATCATCACCGAGATCTACGGTGAGGGTGGCGCAGGGAAGACCAATCTCTGCATGCAGTATGCTCTTTCGGCATTGAAATCTGGCCTTTCCGTACTATACATGGATTCCGAAGGCATCTCCATCGAACGCCTCGGGCAGGTTTCAGGCGGCAATACTGAGGAACTAAGAAATCTTGTTGTCTACAGGATCACGTCTCTCGAAGATCAGGATCTATCAATCATCAGGCTCCCAAAGCTGATCGAGAAAATGGAAAACCCGGGCCTCGTGATCATCGATTCATTCACAGAATATTTCAGGTTGGAGAAGAGCAACGATTTTCAGGGGCGAACCTCTATGATGCAGAAGCAACTCGGCGCCCTGAATTCACTGTGTTCCCGAACCGGTATCCCTGTGCTCATAACGAACCAGATATACCAGGACATTGAATCAGGAAATCTTCAGCCCTTCGGGGGGTTTATCATAGACCATGTCATGAAGGCAATTTACAGAATAGAACGGATTCCCGGTGGAAAGAGGAGGCTGTCGGTCATCAAGCACAGATCTATCAAGGAGGATGCCGGTGTGCCCTTCAGACTCACGGATTTTGGGATAAGCTGTGAGCAGTAACCTTGATCTGGAATTTCCGGCCCTGAAACTTCACGGTCTCGGGGACATCTGATGTTCCGCACAGTTCCGCCTGAATTCCAGAACAGCAGGGACAACAAAGGTTTTATTCCCAGGAATGGATGTAAACAGGATGGGTGTAGATATCGGGGATATTGTGGAAAGGAAAAGCACCAGCCTGAAGGATCATTCGGGTTCGGTCATGGCTTTGGATGCATACAACATAATATACCAGTTCCTTAGCAGCATCCGCCAGCCGGACGGGACTCCACTTATGGATAACGAAGGAAACGTAACATCCCATCTGTCCGGCGTATTTTACCGGACCACATCCATGCTGGAAAACGGGATAAAGCCCATATATGTGTTCGATGGCAAGCCCTCGGAACTCAAGAACAGGACAATCGAAGAGAGGCGGCGAATAAAGGAAAAGAGCAGACTTGAGCTTGAAGCGGCCATTGAAGAGGGCGATACCGAAAGAATAAGATCGCTTTCAGCCAGAGTGAATTACATAACCCCTGCGATGGTTCAGGAGGTGAAGGAACTTCTCACTTACATGGGACTTCCACACGTCCAGGCTCCATCAGAGGGTGAAGCCCAGGCCTCGGAGATGTCGGCAAGAGGATTAGCAGATGGCGTAATTTCACAGGACTTCGACTGTCTCCTTTTCGGGGCGAGGAAGCTTTACAGAAATTTTGCGTTCACGGGGAGAAGGAAACTCCCCGGGAGAAGCATTTACGTCAACGTCATACCCGAAGAAATTGATCTTGAAGCAACTCTAGCCCGCCATCAACTTACCAGGGATCAGCTCATAGACATCGGCATGATGGTTGGCACCGATTTCAACGGAGGACTGAAAAGGGTTGGTCCGAAAAGTGCGCTGGCACTCATAAAAAAATATGGAAGCCTGGAGGCAGTCCTGGCAGCAAAGAATGTTACCATTGATAATTACGAACTGATCAGAGACCTCTTCAGGAACCCTCCCTATGTGGAAGTAAAGGATCTGCAGTTCATACCGCCGGATTTGGATAAGCTTATGGACTTCCTCTGTGAGAAGCATTCATTTTCAGCCCAGAGGGTGCAGCCCTATGCGGATTCAATTCTGAAATCATCAAAGAGCCGTACACAAAGCAGCCTCGACTCCTTTTAGGAGGCATTTAAGCGGATTTAATTCATCTCATCCCCTCCGCATAAACCTATCCATGGGGGTGATGGGGAACAGGTATCAGGAACTGCATGCGCCTTAATAGTATGCTTCCGCGGATGCACTGGAAAATTCTATCTTCCATATGCCCGGTGGGACAAATCCGGAATTACCTGTGAGATCCCGCGCATCGTTATCCATACCACGCAAGTTGGCTTAATGAATGCTGACCCGGCTTAAGTTCCATGCAGAAGGGAATTGATCGTGATGGCATTTGAAAGCCTTGCAAGGTGCCTCAGCGGCTGGAGGTGCGTGAACCCGGAAGGCTGTGCCTGATCAGTGGTTATCTGGAGAGGACAGTATCAATGTCTGATCGGAGCTCTTCCCCAAGGGCCTTCATGGGCTCCAGAAGTTCAACAAGGTAATCTGCCACGGTAGTCTTCAGGTCCGCAGGGTGAATGCCGCCAGAACTGTACATCTGCGAAAAGGCTGCCTCATCGCTGACATGTATGGGCCCTCCCTTGCCCTCCGGTCTGGAAATGGTTATCCCTTGCGGGTACCTTGGAAGAATCACAAGCTTCAATATGTCCGCAACGGGGTTTTCAGCAATGGTTTGGGCGGGGCAGAATGATGCCGATATCTTCCGCCTTATTTCATCGGGGCTATCAAACATGAAAATTCCGGAACTGACATCGCTCTTGGACATCTTTATGGCACTGGGATCCGAGACCGGGTCCATTCTCCCCCTGCCCTTGAGGCTGGAGATGAGGGGGGAATGGATGGCCACGACCTTCTTCATTCCCATCTTATCGGCTATATCCCTGGCAAGCATATGCGCATGTCTCTGATCCATTCCACCCAGGGCCAGATCAAACTCAAGGAAGAATATGTCAGTCACCTGCATCAGGGGGTATATGTACTTGCTGAAATCGAGGTTGGCGTCGGTTTCGCTTCTTCCCATTATGGGCAGTGCCCTCACAAGACGCTTGAGGCTGGAATTCTTTGCCACATTGAGGAGCATCTTCCAGTATTCCGGGTCGTCAAGTACATCGCTGGCCCAGATGAACTTGACTCCGTCCGGTACACCCATTCTCCTCATTACCCTCTCAAAAATCCTGCCACTGGCCCTTATTCTGCCCATGTCGCGTCCGAGCTTGTCGTTGACCATGGCGTGCCAGTCCGCGAGATAAACAGTCATTTCACAGCCTGCATCAACTATTTCAGCAATTTTCCTGGGCCAAAGCAACCCGAGGGCGATATGCGGTATTCCGGATGGTTCAAAACCGATGTATCCCGTGAATTTGCGAGTTATAAGGGTTCTCGCCTCTTCTTCGGTAATTACCTCTGACGTTCCCCTGGTCAGGAGGGCATATGGGTCCATCGGGAGGGCATCACCTCTGCAATATAATTAAGCTTTGTGTGCATATTTCCCTGAAGGAGCAAGGCATGCACTTCATGGGATTCTCGTGGTTTCTCTTTGGTTCGCCGGTGTTGTTCCTGATCTGGTCTGCCACATACAGTACCTTACCCCTCAACTGTGCGGAATTTGGCACCTTGAATGCCGAATTCCTGTACTTAATTATTCCATATGGTACCTTCAATCCAGGATTCAGGTCCTCCAGAATCAGGAAATAAGCCCCCATCTGCACCAGGTGCCCATCTCGAGGTTTCGCCGTATCCGTGTTCTTGTATTCATACGGTATCAGGTTCCTCCCCGATTTCACGACCATGTCAGGCTTTCCGGAGAGCCCGTAGGTGTGGGAACGCATGGTGGTGCCTCTGGAATGCAGGTCACCATATACCATGGACCCCGTTGGTACCGCATCTCTTGCATTGCGTCTAAAGCCGGTGATAAGCAGAATTAAGGAAATCAGAAGAATGGCCACTGTAATTCCCAGAAAGAGGTAGTTCATGCCAGCAACATGATGACTAGAAGCACGATGGAAACAAGTAACAGAAGGGATCCGATCCTGAGAATAGATCTGGAGTTCCTTGTTCTTGTACCCAGTTCCTGATGCATCTGGCGGCCAGTCACCATCCTCGTGTTAGCCCTCTCGTCACGCTGGTATCCCATCTTATCCATGTACCACTGGGTACTGCAGTAAGAGTATTCAGCAAGATCCGAGGCGCTGATGAAGGTCTTTCCGGGCCATGCCCCGCTATCTACACCAGGGCGATCCATATCTCACCATACGCTGATTCCTGCGAAAGCTTTACAATGTGGTTTCTTGCGAGGAACATCAGATAGAGAAAAATCGCTGGGGGATCCATGGTGGAAGCAAATGTGAGTTCTCTAAAGGAAAATCTCTCGAGGTTTAGTGACATTATATCGGCACGGAGTTTTTCTATCTCCCGCTCCGGCTCCTCAGCGTTAAGGTTGTTTACAATGCCGTCTATGTCGATCTCCCGGGGAGCTTCGACGATCTGTACAGGATCTTTTCTGTCTCGCTTGAAATAATAAGCTTTCCGAATGGCCTCGAGGAGTTCCACCATGAGGATTCTTCTCCTCTCCCTGTGCTGGACAGGCTCCCTCACTCCAATCACCGGGGATCCGTTTATCCCGGTTATCTCCACGTCCGTGTAAACAGGATCCAGGGTATCGGCGCTGAAGTCCACCTCTTCAGATTCCACCGTTCTCTTCCAGTCTGCGTCACTGATGAGCTTTTCGGATTTCTTGAACAGAATGTGCCAGGCCTGCCACATCAGGTACCCTGCCTGCGCAAAATCACTGAAGTTTTCATCAATCATTGATGATAGTATTCTGGAAATGCCGTTGATGTCGATATACCAGGGATCCACGGCTCCAGATTCGCAAAGTCTCACTATGTTTGAGATGATCCTCGAAAGCACGTCATCCTGCGGGACTGCGCTCCTGCGGCTCTCACTTATTATGTTCTGGTAGAGGTCCGTGTCAAGGTCGAGGAGCGATCCCTGGACTGCCACGCTCTTGATAATATCCTCAACTTGCATTTGATTCCTCCTCTTTCACGTCTCCCATTTCCTTGATCTCCTTCTCAAATATTTCAGTATTGACGCCATCAAAGCTCGTTACCCCGATCATCTGATTTGCGTATTTTAGAAGTGATCTCTTCAGGGTCACAACGATCGTCTGGGCCGTATAGGAGTTTTCCATGAACATTTTGCCTATCCTCTCCGCATTGGTTCCATCGAGGTACATGTCGATTTCGTCAAGGTAATACACCGGGGATGGACTGATTCTCTGCACTGCCATTATAAATGCAAGTGCCGTTACGCTCTTCTCGCCTCCGCTGAGCAGTTCAATTTTGTTGAAATTATTTCCTTTGGGCCTTGCGCTAATGAACACCTCTGCATTCAGAGGGTCATTCTCATCTGAAATCTCAAGGCGTGCTTCTCCTCCGTTTGAGAGTACGTAATATATTGACTGCATTCTCTCGTTAATGTTGCTGACAAGCCTGAGGAATATAACCTTTTTCTGTTCATTCAGCTTGTCCATGAGGCTCTCCAGCTCTGTTCTTTCATCGTTGAGCTGCCCGATCTCCATGTTCATCTTCTCAAGATTATCTCTTTCGTGGTCGTAATCCTCTATGGCCCTCAGATTTATGGGCCCCATCTTTTCGATTTCCTCGTTTATGAAAGTGATGCGGGCCTTCATCTGTGCGGAGGTCATATCCGTTTCCAGTGGTGTGCCTTTGGCCTCCGCCATCTTAGCCTCGGTCTCGGCGTATTTATCACCGAGGGTTCCGACGCGGATATTGAGGCTGAGGTGCGAGTCATGAAGTGATGATAGCTGAACATTTATGTCGTCGACCGTAGCATTGTAGGTTTTATTCTCCCCGCTGAGTTTCTCAATTTCTCTGTTGAGTTCTTTGTTTCTCGAGTCTATCTGTTCTTCCAGGAGCTTGAGTTTTTCCAGTTCAGCCATACTCTCCTGCATGATCGCAGCAATCTGCTGGTCAAGGACTGCAATTTCCTTCAGTCTTACTGTAATTTCTTGGATTCTTCTGGAGATTTCAGATTTTCTTCGTTTCACGACGCTTTCCTCTGTGGTAAGTCTATTGATCTCCACGAGAATGCTGGCAGCATCTGTTCTAGCAGAATCAAGCCTGTCTGAAACTTCCTTCTTTCTTGCTATGAGTTCGGGTGAGATTTTTTCAAGCTTTGAATATATGGCAGATCTGGTGCTGTTCTCCTGATCAATCTGCACAGATATGTCCCCGATCTTCTTCTCAAACGTAAGGACCAGGGAATCCAGGAGCTCGATCTCTCTTTTAAGTTCCGTTATCCTGCCGGAAATGGACAATATCTTATCTTCGGAAGACTTTATGATTTCGCTGTATGACGAGGTCTGTGAACCGCTTTCACCCTCCGTTTTGGAAAGTTCTGCGATTCTGGTGCCAGCCTCCTGCATTTCGTTCTGGAGTCTGGATAATTCATCGCCAAGAGAAGCCACATTTGCGCTTATTTCCGATATTGATGCAGACAGCCTGGATGCTTTCTGCTCCAGGGAGGCCTGATCGCCAGCTCTCTCAATAAATCCTCCTGTTATGGCACCGCTGGTCTCAAAGATATCTCCGTCAAGGGTAACAAGCCTGACTCCTCCCATGTTCTTCCTTGCAGAGGTGACATCGGCCATTATGAGGGTATCCTGAAAACAGTACCATATCACGTTTTCATATTTGCCGTCGTACTTGATGTTCTCCGACACATATCCCAGGCTCTCTCCGGAATTCCTGATGAGAATGGCCTTACCTCTGGGTCTTCCCGTAACCACCTTGTTAAGGGGAAGGAAAGTGAGTTTGCCCGCGCGCTCCCTCTTAAGTATGGACAGACACTTCTCTGCTACGCCATCGTCCTCCACAACAAGTGCATTGAGTCTGGCACCTGCAGAGGCTTCAACTGCGCTTCGGAATTTCTCGTCAAAGGAGATCAATTCCTTCAGCTTCCCGATGACCCCGGTGATTTCACCCGATGAAGTCGCACGGTAGATTGCCTGAAGCGGTCTTGAAGTCGGGTTTTGGGAAGAGACCATGTGGGATATCCTCTCATATTCTGAGTTCTCCTGCATCATCCTCTTCACCAGGGCATCCTTTTCCCTCGTCTTTTCAGAAATAAGCCTGCGGAGTTCTATAAATCTGGAGTTGGCCGCTTCGAGATCGGCTTTACGCGTGACCATTACTTCGCTGATTTGCTTTAGTCTCCACCTTGCATCCTTGGCCTCAAACTCCAGATCGCCCTTCTGGGTCTCAAGCATTGCAAGCTCTGTAATTTTCTTCTCCTTCGTGGATTCAGTGGATTTTTGCTCCTGAACGATCTTCTCTATTTCCCTGTTGAGTGATGTGATCCGGTCATCAGACGATTTGAGGTCCGTCTGCATTTTGAAAATGTCCTCGCTGATCTCGTCTCCCTCAGAGGAGATCTTTTTAAGCTCTCCTTCCAGGAACCTGACCTTCTCTGTGAGTTCAGTGGAACGCGCATTATTCTCACTCTTCAGGTTTTCAAGTTCCACAATCCTCCCGGATATTTCCCCGTCTTCGGTTTCCAAATTAGCCTTTTCCGATTCCAGCTTCCCGGATTCGTCCTCCAGGTTTGATCTCCTGATCTGGTCTTCTGCTTTCTTAATTCGAACGGCGTTTACTCTGTCAGTGATATCCTTGAGTTCCTGGCCAGAAATCCTCTCCTTCCTTCGTTCCGTTTCCCTGATTCTCGCAATATTGGACTCGATGCAGGTGGAAATCTCCTGTCTTTTCTGCTTCAGTTCATTCTCGTTTCTCTCTATTTCAACAGCCTGGCGTTTAAGGGCTTCAATCTGTGTGCTCAGCCCCATCAACTCACGCTTGAGGATCGTGGCATTGAGGTTGTTGATCTCCTCAACATACCTGTTGTAGTTAAGGGCATCCTCTTTCTGCAACTTTAGGGATTCCACCCTCTGAGTAAGCTCGACTCTCAGGGTCTCTATGGTCCTGAGATTGTTCATTATGCCGTCAATGTCACTCTTTGCCTTCTCTATCTGTATGTTATAGCTCTCGATTCCTGCAATGGATTCCAGAAGTTTTCTTCTCTCCATGCCGGTCATCTTGAAAATATTGTTTATATCACCCTGCAGGACAAAGCTGTATGAATCAAGGAGGAGCTGAACCCTCTGCAGGTAGTCCTCAATGTCGTATTTCTTGACCCTCTGGTCGTTGAGATAATAATTGCTTTTGTATTCTTCCCCTTCTCTTACCAGCTCTCTGGTAATCTTTGTCTTTCGTGCGTCCTCCGGAAGGTTCTCCTGCTCAGAATCTATGGTTATGCTTACTCTGCAGTAGTTCTTCTGTTTCTGGTCCTGTGAAGGCTTGTGTATGAGTTCAAAGAGCCTGTCCACTCTTATGGTCTTCGAAGACCTCGTGCCGAGGACAAAAAGAAAAGCATCTCCTATGTTACTCTTTCCACTCCCGTTAGGGCCGCTTATTATGGTGAAACCCTTCTTGAAATGAAGGATTTTCTTGAATCCGAACGACTTGAAGTTATCCAGTTCCAGCGATTCGATGTACATGATGAACACGTCTGACAAGTGTCAGATATTATAATAGTAACCATGATAATATATTTATATGTTTTGCACGGAGTACAGGATAAAGGGGAAATTGATAACCGGATTCCGCGGGCAGTTCCCGTTGCTTACTTTTAACTGTCAGTGCGTTATGGCTTCTCATGAAACCGGCGTGTTTCAGCTGCGGGAAAGAAAGAAAAGGGGTGGAATTCAGATGCACAGAGTGCGGCGGAATATTCCACATGTTCCCGGATTTTCCCTTCAGAGATAAAATTGAAGAGAATTTTCCCTACATAAGGAAATGGTTGACGCTTGGCGAGATCATAACTCCGGTTGTCAGCATGGGGAAGGCATATCTCAAGCTGGACTACCTCCAGCCAACTTTCTCTTACAAGGACAGAGGAACAAGGACTATGATATCATACCTGGCACAGGTGAAGAAAGAACTTGGCATAGAGTCCATATGTGAAGATTCTTCCGGCAATGCAGGCGCTTCGGTCGCTGCATACGGCCGTTCCGCCGGATTTGCTGTAAAGATCTATGTGCCATCTTCAACGGCGGGGCAGAAACTTTCCCAGATAGAGGCCTATGGCGCAGACATCAATCGCATTGAAGGATCCAGGGAGCAGGTTGCCGTTGCTGCCCAGCATGGTCGGGGGATTTATGCCAGCCACGTATACATGCCGGAGTTCCGCGATGGAATCAGGACTCTGGCCTATGAAATTTACGGGCAATTTGGAAAGAACCTGCCCCAAAAGATCTTCGTTCCCACATCGGCGGGGACTCTCCTTTCAGGACTTGCGGAGGGATTTATCCACCTTATGAATTCAGGACTCATTGACCGTCTGCCATCACTGGTCATATCCCAGCCGGAGTTAATGGCACCTTTCTGTAGGGATCTAAGGGGAACTCCTGTTGAGACTGGCCGCGTAAGGTCGATTGCCGATGCCCTAGTGACCATAAATTCCCCCCTGAGGGGGATGATTATGAAGAGATACGCTCACATGCTGGACTGCATCGCTGTTTCAGAATCTGAAATAATAAAGGCGCATAGAGACCTTGCGGGGAAAGGAGTCCTCACAGAATTTAGTTCTGCGGTTGCTTCCGCAGCCTGGAATAAGGCAGGAGCAGAGGCTGGAGCACTGATCATCCTTACCGGAAATGGGCTCAAGAATCTATGAGGTCTGCACTGCCTGCTCAGGCGCAAGATGATTGGACAGCCTTTCACCATTTAGCGTGAGGCTGAACGTAAGTGCAGTTCCACCGCGTCTTGCAAGGATCGAAACGCTGCAGTATTTGGTAAGGGAAAGGCCGATTGCTTTATAGGCCTGCTCCTTTGTGACATTTCCGTCGATTATATAGTGTATATCTGCTTTAGTTATGGTCTTGGGGTGTTCAGTGGCTCTATCTGCATCCACCTCACATCTGAAGGAGGTATATTCGGCCTTCATCTTCTTGAATATTGAAATGACGTCTGAACTGGTACAGGAACCCATGGCAAGAGCCAGATGCTCGTTTGACGAAAAGAGGTCAGGCCTTTCAACTATTGAATCCTTGATATATACCTTGGATCTATCGGGAACATCCGTTACCCATCCTTTTTCCTTGTCGAACCTGAATGAGACTTTCATGACGTCCTCATATTGACTCTCGATATATATGGCTTACAATGACAGTTACTGTTCAACGTTCCTCAAGAGCTTTCCCACGATCTTGAGTGCGTTGATCATTGCAGTGAGGCTGGAAGCAAAATCAGGATCCTTCATCGTGGACATCATCTTCATCAACCCGAATCTGTCAGGATTTTTGGCCCCAGTGACCATGGAATCTGATATGGAATCTGAATTGAATGCAACGGTCTTCACGATATCCGTCAATGTCTCACTCCCTGCCGCAGCCAGGAGCGATGAAAACAGGCCCAGGAGTTTCGCCATTCCCCTAAGGGATTCTTCTGAGCTAAACATCCCCAGAAGATAAGTGGGGTCTGTAGCCGAAAACTCCTTAATTACATTACCCAGTCTTTCCAGGACACCTGACCTCCCGATGGCTATTAAAGCATCCAGAACAGGCTCCAGGGAAGCTCCGTTCTCCGTTATGACTGTCAGAAACTCTTCAATTTTGTCTGATCCTTCAACATTTGCTTTTTCACTCATTATTTGACACCTCAGGACATTCCCCTGATCAAAGACGAAAAATACAGGTCTGAATCAATTTTCTTCAAATAAAAACCCAGCCTGTCTGGATTGGACATAGTGGTTCCGCCTGCGTATGAAGTGCTCAAGCGTGCGCCCGTTTTGTCTCCAGCAAACAACAGACAGGTGGCACTACCGTCGTATGGTCTAACAGGATAATCAGAACCAAGTTCATTGGAGATTATATCAGAAACGGTCTCGGCCTGGTGTAGTGTGGCGCTACCCGCTTTCACTGTCTCGAGATGCGCTGCATCACCTATGGCAAAAACTCCTGGAGCATCCTTGACCTGCAGAGTACTGGGATCAACATTCACGAAACCGTGCTCCCCAGGCAGTCCAGAATCGGATATAAAAGACTGACCGCGATGGGGCGGTATCATCACTAGAAGTCCATAATTCTCGTGGTCCCCAGTTTCAGAAAGGACTTCCTTGTTCTTCTGGTTAACACTGACTGTCTTGAACCCGGTCTTAAAAGTCACGTTATGATCTTCGAATATCGATTCAATCCTCTCAGATACTGCAGCAAGCGGGAACAATGTTTTGTAAGGGCTGAGGAAAGTGATAGAAATCCTGCCCCTCAGATTTCGCTTGCTGAAATACTCGTCCGCCAGGATAGCAAACTGATAAGGGGCGGGCGGACACTGATACGGGGTATCAGGTACTGTGATTACCAAATTGCCATCGTTGAATTTTTTAATTATCAGTTCCAGCTCCATCGAGTGTTGCAGATCATAAAAGTGCTTTGCCTCGCCGTCATACCCGGGTATCTCCTCCGTAGCTAATCTGGCACCTGTCGCAATTACCAGGTAATCGTAGTAATCAGTTCTACCCGATCCAAGGTTGACAGTTTTCTGTCGCGGGTTGATCCTGATCACTTCATCTCTAAGATATTCGATAGAGTCATGAAGCAGAAATCTAACGTTCTTGACACTTTGTCTGTAATTCTTGAGCTGAAATGGTATCTGGAGCCCGTCCGCCTTGTAGTAATGTTTTGGTGACTTTCCTACAACCTTGATTTCTGCGTTTGTGGATTTGAGCTTTAACTTGTTAGCAAATGAAAGTCCGCCTAATCCGTCGCCGATGACCAGAACCCTCTGTCTGTCCACCATAGCTTTATTTCTCCCAGAAGACCAGAAGCAATCCACTGCAACCATCGTTCGCTAAACGCATTGATATTCGCCCTTTCTGCATTTGCTGAATCCTAGCCATGTATTATAACCTTTTTTCTGCATTTTTTGGGGTTTCCTGAACATGGGGATGAATCTAACATACCCTCCGTCGTAAGCTCAGTGGCTTTTTTGACGATGGTTGACCCTAAAATTTATAACAGAAGGAACGGTAGAGATTTGCTTGGATCAGTTAGATGTGGAAATAATCAGACTCCTCCACTATGCGCCGTGGGACATGTATGGTTCATCTGAGTCAGACACGCCGAGGAGACGCCCTTCCCCCTTTTGGATTTACAGCACGATTTCAGACAAGATAAAGAGTGGTAAGCTGCAGCTCAGCTCAAACGGAATTTCCAAGACTTATATAATGAACAAGATCCAGAAACTAGGCAATTGTCTCAGAGTGAGAGCAAATCTGGATGGCAGGGCTTTCGGTCTGGAAGAATTTCGGATACTGGTGGCAGCGAGTCCCCTAAGCATGGACACGTTTTCATTTGAAGATCCATGTTTCGACCATGTTAATACGTTTCACAGGGGTCTCATGGTGTCCCCCAACGGGGACCTGATTTCCGGAGGTTCAATTGAATACTACCAGAAGAGCAGCGATGATATGGCATCCCTGTTAAGCAGGATCAAGGAGCATCATCCGGAGATCAGGATATTGAACGTTGCTCGAAAACTCCCGCCCCCAGGTGAAAGATTGATTGAAAAATACAGAAAACTCCAGTCCTATGATGGAAAATTAAGAAAAGGGGTTAGAACGGTTCTTACTGAGGTATTGAAGGATCCAACCTGCAAGATCAACACCATCGCAACAAACACAGGGCTTTCAAGGGCGCATGTGAAGAAGTTTTTCATGGAAATCGCCGGTAGTGGCATCATTACCATGGAGCCTACGCAGGTCAACTCACTGGTGTTTGACTCTTCCCTGGCAGTTTTCCTGATCAAGTGCAAGCCTCACGAAATGCAGCGCATAATTCGCACTATATCAACCAACAGCAGTCTGGGAGGGAGAGTAATTCTTAATAGGACGACAGAGGAAAACACCATTGTGTTGCTGGTTTGGACGACAGGTTATCCCGACGTATATAACCTGTATCATGAAGCCGTTCTCCTCTTTGGAGAAGAGAACGTGTTTGCGGCAGTCCAGGCCAAATCCATTCAGAACGTGGAAGGTATCATCAGACTGATAAACAATTCCTGAAAGAATTGAACTTCTTTGCCCACATAGGGTATAAATATTGCAACACAATCCGAGCATTGATGGAAGCTGAATTCAGGGTAGTCTCGAAGGAGAAAAACACCATTACAATTGAGATGGTCAATTACGACAACACTTTGCTTAGGCCCCTGGTCGAAGAAATTCTGAAGGATGATCAGGTAGAAGAGGCCAGGTATTACATCAAACATCCCGTTATTGACAACCCGCAAATTTACGTGAAGGTGAAGACTGGCAAGCCTCAGGCTGCAGTTAAGAGAGCTATCCGAAAGATGTCCAAGAGCTACGATACGTTATCAGAAGAACTTGCCAGAGAAATCAAGAAAATCAAGACAAATTCCTGATGAATGATTCAGGCGCCAGATATATTCTGGAGTTCAGCAAGGAAGCACCAGAGGCTGTGCAGCTCGAACTCAGGTCGGTTCAGACCGCTTACGGCACATTTTCCATAGATTTTTTCAACGGTTGGATAGCTAAGATAAGGGGGGACATTGAGCCGGCCAAGAGGTTGTCATTCTTGAGATATGCTTCAAGAATATTAACAGAGGCGGAGGACATCAATGAGCTTAGGAGTACAATCCTTCCCCCAGGGAGATTCCATGTCAGAATAAGCCATAACGACACTCCGTCCAGTGTCACAGAATCCCAAATCGGAGACATCATTGGGGGCAAGGGGCGTATTTCATTCTCTTCTCCAGACTTCGTGGTAAGGGCAATTTTTTCGGAGAAATGGTATCTCTGCATACTGGAATTTCAGGCAGACAGAAACGAAATGGAGGCCAGAAAAGCGCCTCTGAGGCCATTCTTTTCCCCTGTTTCAATGCACCCCAAGTTTGCCAGATTTATGGTCAATTCCCTCTCTCTCAAACCAGGAGCCGTAGTGTTGGATCCGTTCTGTGGAACAGGAGGCATACTGATTGAGGCAGCAAAACTTGGCTACAGGATCATCGGGAATGACATTTCGCTGAAAATGTTCAAGGGGGTGAAACTCAATCTGAAATACATGAGCATATCTGATTACAAGCTTTATAACAAGGACTTCCTCGATCTGAAATCAGATGAGAAGATCAACGGGATTGCCACGGATCTACCATATGGAAGAAATTCTTCAGCAGGGACCTATGATATCGAACAACTCTACTCAATGTCACTTGAGAAATTCGCCTCTTTACTGGACTCAGGAGAAAAGTGCAGCATAGCCGTCTCAACCTTAGAAGTGCTAAAAATTGCGGAAAGCCACTTCCGGTCTGCGGAAGTAATTTCTGTAAGGCAGCACCGATCTCTTACCAGGCATTTTATCACCCTCACTCGCTAGCCTTGAAAACGAGCTTATGACATCCCCTCCATCGCAAGCTCAGTGGGACTTTCCTGCTCAAAATATGGTAAACTCTGAAAATTTATTATGAGCCACATAATCAAACAAGATGGAACCGCGGCTTGAGTATGGTAAATTTGCACCAGAAATGTTGAGGTCACTTCGACTGCTTGAAAGGGAAATCTCGGCGTCCGGGTTTGACCACAGATTGTTACATCTCGTTAAGATTCGAGCATCTCAGCTAAACGGCTGTGGATGGTGTCTTGACATGCATTCCAAAGACGCCCTCCTGGATGGAGAGACAGTTCAACGCATTGCACTTCTCAGTGCCTGGTGGGAATGCCCGCAATACACGGACAAGGAAAGGGCAGCACTGGCCTGGACCGAAGCAGTCACCCTGGTTTCCGAGTCCCGCGATAACGATGCGTATTATGATGATCTTCTAAAACACTTCTCCCCGGAACAAATTGTAATCCTCACATGGGCAATCATCGCAATTAATTCCTGGAACAGGCTT
>JAKAAY010000039.1 GCA_021802055.1 Thermoplasmata archaeon | reverse complement strand
GGTAGCTTGGTATCCTACCAGCTTGGGGTGTTGGTGACTTGAGTTCAAATCTCAGCGGTCCCATCAAACGATAGGGTCAAAGTACAACAGACTATCAACATTCCGGGATCATAGTATGCCTATGATAGACCTGGCAAAGGAAAGAAGTACGATCAAAATCCAGCAATTCTACTTCCTACTGGGAGCAATAGTTTTGGCTGCAGCAGTCATTACAATCATCCTTCGATACGATCAGCTCTACATGATCGATCCCTTAACTGCCTCAATTACCCATTATTCACCGCAGGCCTTCATAGCTTACTTCGTTCCTTTCATGATACTCACCATTGCAATAGGCATAACAGTCTTTTTGACATGGGCCGATGGCAGGAGAGCGCAATTCTGGGGGATTGTCCTCAATACCGCTGACGGTGTCAGATCTCGTCATTTTTCACCTAGATGGCTTCATGCTGTTGCTCTTTCTGGGCGCGGGAATGTTGCCGTTCATCCTTGGAGGAACCAATGCAAAGGAGAGTCATTCTGGGCAGATCAATAAATAAAGAGCAGCAGCAGAAATCTGTCATCATGACATCTGGATACGGCTTTTGTCCAGGATCAATGGACAAATATTGCTTTATACAGGTCAAAATAAAAACGCCTAGTTCGTATCCCTCCATCAAACGCCAGGGGATATAGACAAGAACAAATACGATGTGAAATTGCCCAGTTGATGGACAGGGAGGATCCAGTCAGTAAATCCGTGAAGCAATCAATTAAGAGATGGACTTCCCCCGAGTCTCTGGCTTCAATTCTTTCCCTCATATTTTTTCTTTTCGCCATTGACGCAGGTTACAGGGGCGGCAACATCATAGTGGACTCTTATGTCTATTCCAGTGCTATTTATTTCGTCGTTTTTTTCGCCCTCATGACCGCAGCATACGTCATATCGCTGGAACCGTTCAAGCTGGCCGCTCTTTACATCGGAACTCTGCTGACGAGCTTCTATGCTCTTGCAATTCTCTTCATGTACGGGAGTCCGGTTGCTCCAGCACTCTTCATCGCATGCATTCTGCAGGTCATCTCTCTAGTCAGGGTCCTGAGAAGTTTCCATGGGGGAATGGGGAGAACCATTGTCTCGGTATCTGCACTGCTTGTGATGCTCTATCTGGGCAACATTTTGCAACTGGTTAATAACCGGCCGGGCACCGGGATGGTGGTTGAAAGTAATGCATCTGTGTTTGCTGCCCTTGGCCAGTCTCTTCCTCTCCTGGAAAGCGGGGGGATGTTTATCCTTACCGATCACTTCGATTTCATTCTGAGCATACAGCAGTTCCTGCTGTTCTCTGTTCTGGCAGGGCTCATTGCCGAGAACTATTACCAGATAATCAGGCTGGTGAGGACAAAGGGCGGGCATGCAGGGCCTATCTCTGCTGTTGCCTATTCCCTAACCGGGGCGCTGAGCTGCCAGTGCGAGAGCTATATTTCTGTCCTTCCCGCACTATCGTTCCTGCTTATAAATTACATCCTGCTTCCCGTTGTCGTGATCAGCATTATCTTACTGATAGCGACATATTTTCTTGTCGTAAGTGTATATATGCCTGGCCGGAAACCAAACCTTTTCAGGAATCTGTACAAGCAGTGGCAGAGGAAGTACCTGCCCGTTCTGGGAATTATTCTCCTGATCTTATCACCATTCCTCCTCATTGCCGTGGTTTTCTACGGCGTCCTATCCAACGCATTCTATTTTTTTATTTCCGGAATGATGATGGCCCTGGTGGGATACATCTTTGTACTTCTCGTTTCGAGGGTTCTGCAGCTTCCCGGCAGGAACTCAAGACTCGACTACATACTTGGGATTTCAGGGACAATTCTTTTCTTCTCCTGGTTTTACCCCACGCTAACTCAGATGGCATATGAAATACCCTACATGTTCGTATTGATGAATATCTCCATGCTCGTCGCGGGCATACTGTTTGGCATAATCTACACTCACAACCCCGGAAAGTGGGGCGATCTGTTGAACGAATACCTTTCCACTGCACTGGGCGTATTTTCCCTCATCCTATTCTATGTTCTGGCAACATTCCAGGTCAAAATATGGCCATTCTTCACCTTCCAGAGCCAGTTTTTATTCGCTCTCTATGGCTGGGTGGCAATGGTACCGGTGATGTGGCTGACCACCCAGGTATCACTGTACCGGTTGTCATCAAAAGGTGCAATAAGCCCGGCTTAGGGACAGGGAGTCGCTGGTTTCACAGATATTTGCGTCCGTAAAGTGTCTTTCCTGTACTTTTTGTTGTTTCTTCCGGTCTCCGTGCCGTGAATATCCCTGACCGATGAGGAAACATATGGGATATTCAAACGGTTGAAGATCTAAAGGGTAAAGCACACTCCCTTAAATCCCATGATTATTCGCATTTCCTGCAAGGTCCCAAAAAGAAGTTGTGTTCTGTTCTTATCCGTCCATCAGTGCTTAAAACCTGATGCGTCTGGTTTTCCGGGGGGAGTAGGTCAAAACTGGTTCATGGGAATGGGCCAAAAGACTGATTTCCTCCGGGGACATATCCACATACTGGGAAAGAATTCAAATGGCATCATCCGGAGCGACAAAGAGCCAGCTGAGCTACATAGAGAAACTGTGTTCTGACAATCCTTCCAGAAAGAAAATGCTTCAGAATTTCCTGAAGGATCAGGAAGTTACGGACGTTTCCGAACTCACGGTGAGAGATGCTTCCATCATCATTGAAAAGCTCAAGAAATTGGAGGAGAGTAATAAGGGAAGCAGGAACGACATGCCCATTTCTGGCAAACAACTTCAACTTATTGACAAACTTCAGGATTCCGAACCCCGAAAAGCAGAAACGGCTAGATATTTACGAGAAAATCATGTGGCAAGTGTCGGCGAGCTTTCTCTGAATCAGGCCTCGGCGCTCATAGACGCGCTCCTGAAACTCCCACGGGGCAAACCTTCCGAGTCCCCAGTATCCAGGAAGCAGATCAGGTTTATTCAATCACTTCTCAAGACCGGGGACAATGAAAGCATAAGTAAGAGTTTCCTCAGAGATGTCAGGAAGAAGATCATTGAGGAACTTACAAGCAAGGAAGCAAGCGAGTTAATCGACATGCTTAAAAAGTAGTTTAAGTATACTACCACGTGAATATTTTGCCTTCATCGCCGTGGCCCTTAGCACCTTTTTACGCTCGCGGTCGCGTTGATCGGCTCTTATTCTTAAAATATGGGAAAGACTCTGCTTTCAAACAGTCAAAGGCTGCTGCTGAATTCGATGTAGTGCTGTGGTGGACATGATCTACAGAGAGGTGGAACGACGTCTCGACATGAGAATGAGCTTTTCCATAGAATTCAAGCACAAGCTTATCCTCATGATTCAAAAGGAAATCGGAACGATACCTGCGACCATGCACCATATGGATCATTCCTCTCACATAGATCTGTTCATCCGTGCGCCTGAGGATGCGAGGATTGCAGGCATAATATCATCATTTGATCTGGTAAGGAGAGGGGAATACTACATCGTTCAGACTCCCGATTATGAGTTCCCGGAACTTCAGGCCATTTCCAGGAAACTGCTCTCTTTATCCTCCTCTGTCCCGGGAGAATTTTACATGATGGGTGATAGACTCTACAACAGTATTAGATTCCATCATTCTGATCTGCAGCAGGTATCGAAAATTGCAGGGGAAATAATTAATTCAGCCGAAGGTGCCCGGCTTGAAGACCTCGGTCCGTCGTTGGGGGGAATCCGCACACTGGACAACATAAACGCCAGGATACCGCTGACCTTGATCTCATTCAAATTTTCCAGGGGGGATGGGATCCCCAAAGAATTGTTACTGGACCATTATGGTGAGGCAAACATCGAAATGATGTCCAGTGGAAAATATAAGGTAAACATCTACCCGGCGGAGCCTGTAAAGTGGCAGGGTTATCCAGATGTTATCTCGGCAGAGGAGGGCATATATACATACATGGGAGTCGGAGAGTTCCAGCGGGACCTGTTCACCAAGGCAGGCGAGCGCAGAATGCCCATGGCCTCAGTCATCAGCAAGGTCACCGGAGGAGAGATTTTTTTAAACCAGTTCCTGCCTGCGGCATTCAAGGATGAGCATCTCGAAATACTACTTGACACAGCGAGAAGACACCCGTCTGCAAACTTCAGGTTGACCGCGATCAGGAAATATGACTCATCCATATGGGACTGGCTCTGATCCCATGAATGACTATTTTGTCTGGCAAATCCCGGAAACTTTTCCTGCCCATGAATATGCTTTGACAAGTAATATTAGGTTAGTCATTCTTACTTTTTGAATGATCTCTCTGGGAAGCATAATTGACCTCCTGCACGCTTCATCAGCACTGGTTCAGCAGATAGTTGCAAGCTACGGTTATCTTGGGATATTCGGCCTCATGCTTCTGGAGTCTGCATCCCTGCCCATACCAAGCGAAGTTGTCATGCCTCTTGCCGGGTATTATTCCAGCATAGGGATTCTGGATCCATTTGCTGCAGTGGCAGTCGCTATTGCAGGCAGCATGATAGGAATGGCTGTTGATTATTACATTGCCTATTTTGTGGGAAAGGAAGTGGTATACAAGCATCTGGGGGTATTCCACATCAGCAGGGAAAAGCTTGCGGCTTTCGACAGGTGGTTTGAGGTGAATGGCCCGGCAGCAGTGCTTATAGTGAGACTGATACCCGTTCTCAGGGGGCTGGTGAGCTTCCCGGCTGGCTTTGCTGCAATGCCGCTTAAGAAGTTCCTGCTATATTCATTCATAGGCGCCTTCATATGGGATGTCATCCTCTTCACGCTTGGTTTTTATGCTTTATCCTACGCCCTGCAAGAGAACAATGTATACCTTCTGTTCCTGATAATCGCCGTAGTCGCCCTTGTTATGTATATAGTGTACTATTTCGCAATGAAACGCATGAACAGTTCAGAAAGTTCAACAAAGCAGGACTAGAGAGTCAATACGCACGATGTGAACTTGGGCAACTCGATGGAGGCATTTGGCGGGTAGATGATGCTGCCCCAATCAGGATCCGCTGTCTACACCTGTGGATCTGCCTTTTCCAGTTCCAGAAGATATTTCTTTCTGTCCACGCCTGGACCGTATCCGCCAAGATCGCCACTGTTACGGATTACCCTGTGGCACGGAATTATGAGTGGGACAGGGTTGGCCGCACAGGCATTGGCCACCGCTCTGTGTGCTCTTGGCTCACCCAACGTGACCGCAACCTCGCTGTAGGATCTGGTCTCCCCATAAGGGATCGTGAGAATGGCAGCCCAGACCCGTTTCTGGAATTCTGTCCCGTCTATGTCCAGGGGTAGATCCGACATCCGGCCGCCAAGGTAAGAGAGAACGGAATCCAGCGTTTTCCTGACCGATTCCGACCGGGTCAATGAAGCCTTCGGGAATTCCATCCTGATGCTATTCTCAAGCTCCTTCTCGCCATCTGCTATGCTCACTGAACAGACGCCATGATCCGTTTCGGCCACCAGGATAAAACCAAAACTGCATTCTGATGTCATGTACCTTATCTCAGCCCCTTCTCCACCTTTTCTGTAACTGGCGTGGGTCATTTCAAGCTTGGAGAGATGATCTTCATAGAGCCAGTTATGTGAGCCATACCCGTTCCCGTATACTGCCCCGGGCATAGGTTCGCCATTCTTTAGATGGTTCCTCAGGGCATTAATCCTGCACTGCTCAACCCACCTCCCGGGAGTCATACCCGTCACCTCCATGAACACTCTCTGCAAGTGGTACCTGCTTATGTGAAACCTTTTCTCCAGATAACTGAGGGTGAGGTCTGAGCCGAGGTTAGACCTCACGTAAGTGCATATCCTCTCTACAAGGTCAGCCTTGTCTGAAATCTCTCTCCTCATGAATCCGCGATAGACTAGAACCACAAACATAAAAGACATTTTGTCGGATTTTTGCAATGGAAAGATGCGCTTCAACCTTCCATATGCGACAACTCGCATGTGGAGGCAAGCCTGCCTGTATCAATGAATAAGAACAGAGAGGGCATCGCTATTATATAACCAAAAAGATCACATTATGGGCAACAATGGTAGAAGCGACTGGCAAATATCTCAATAGAAACGTCATCCTCATTTCTCTTTCCGCATTTTTTGCAGATATGGGTTACCAGGCCGTCACGGCCGTGTTCGCCATTCTCCTGGTCGTGGTGATGCATGAGCCGGCATATATATATGGACTCCTCCTGGCCCTGAGTTTCGGCCTCGGATCATTAATTTCCCTGATCGGTGGAAAGCTTGGAGACAGATTCGGGAAGAAACCTGTAGCACTGCTGGGGAATCTCCTTATCCCGCTTATGTCCCTGAGCGTGCTTTTCAGCAACCTGTACATCCTCGGCGCATTTTTCATCCTGGGATGGTGGGCCAGATATTTCCGGAGCCCTGTAAGAAGAGCCTGGCTTGTGGAGGTGTCAGACCCGGCATTCAGGTCCCAGGTGTTCGGTTTCCTTCACGCCCTGGATATAGGAGGGGGCATAGTTGCAGTTGCATATTCCATCGTTTTCATCATCATGGGCATTTCACTCACAGAAATTATCCTCCTGACCGCTATTCCGCTCCTGATCTCGAGTTTCTGCCTCCTGTCAGCGGGGACTGAACTGCACATGAACTATGTTGCAGATAGGAGAAGATCGGAGCAGGAGGTCGGTCCGCAATCGGAAAATAGCACTTTAAAGGAAAATCGTTTCCTGTTCAGGGCAGTGCTGATATCAGCCACCCTTTTCGGCTTCAGCTATTATGCGCTAGGCTTTCCAATAATTACAGTCTCAGACGCCACGGGCAGTTACATCTATGGGATCCTGACATTTGGTATCTACCTGGGTGTATCCGCGATCTCAGGCATTTTCCTGGGTACATTCAGGGGAAAGAAACCCATGCGGACACTCTGGTCATTAGGTTACCTACTTGCAGCGGGATCTTCCCTCATAATCGGTACTTCCTTTGCAGTTAACGGCCTCCTCCTCATGTACTATATAGGTGCTGCAGGCCTTGGGTTTGCCACGGGTTCAGTGGAGACTTTCGAACCTGTAATCATAGCTGCTGTATCAAGGGCGAGGAAGGTGTCAACCGGTATGGGGTGGTTGAGTTCAAGCAGGGCGTTGGGTTTATTTTTCTCAAATTCAATCATGGGGTTGATTTTCGCGATAAGTGTATTTTATTCATACTTATACGCAGCAGTTACATCTTTTTTGGCCGCGTTGATACTCATTGCGGCTGAATTGATCATTATAAGGAGGCAATCAGGGGATCGGCAGGTTTTAACGGGATGAAGTGGAACCCCATGCATGAAACGGGCAGACCCATTCCTAAACATTGGTAACCAGTGCGCATGGGCTTCTGATCCAGGGGGGATTCACAGCCCAGAACCCCAGGCAAAGAAATCTCTATTTAAGATATGATTTCCGGCACCTGTTTGTAAAGGTATGGTAACATCTGATCAATGATTACATGGAATGCAGATTCAAGGTTTAGTACCACAATGCTCAAATATGCGTTTTACACATCTAAAAGGTAGCAGCACAGACTGCTGTAGTGGTCCAGAAGAGGGCACGCAGTGGTGGGACCTTCACCAGGACTACCATCCTGGAGGGTTC
>JAKAAY010000016.1 GCA_021802055.1 Thermoplasmata archaeon | reverse complement strand
AAATAGGATTTGCTTACATTTTTAAATGGGCTTGGCCGGATTTGAACCGGCGGCCTTCGCTGTGTGAGAGCGATGTCATAACCGCTAGACCACAAGCCCGTGTCCCTTGGGATTTATAGGAAATATTTTAACAATTGCGCACACAGCCCTCAACATAAACCAATGCCTATTATTGTGTATCTTTAGAGCCGTATTGTTTAGGCGGTCTATTAAAATCCTGCGTGTCATGGGCATCTTATGCGAATTGCAATACCAGTTACAGACGGTATGGTTGAAGGACCAGGCGAGGCAAGGGAAGTGGTTATTTATGAAAGCGATCCTTCTCCTATCATCGTAGACCGCTTTGTAAACCCCGCCATCAGTGCCATATCATCTCCGGGAATATGGATGCTCAGGTCTGCAGTTGACAGGCACTCAAAAGCAACGATAGTGTCAGAAATAGGGCCGCACGCATTTGACTATGCAAGCGGCCGCATCGATCTCTATAACGGTAGAGGTTTGAGTGCAGAAGATGCAGTGAGAAAATTCATCAGCGGCAGTCTGACAAAAATAACAGGTTCAACACACCACCAGCATCTTCATCACTGAAATATAGTGCCAACCTGTCTATGCCTTTGTAAAAGAGGCACGGATAAATCCATCCTTTTCCAGGATTGAAGATATGGGGATTCCTGAACTACCTGATACCTTCAACAAATCTTCCTTCCCCATGAGATGGGAAGCCGCTGCCCTATTTCCAAAACCTCCGACGGAAGCGACCTCGTAAATGTTAAATGAGCCGCCAGGTTTAAGCGATTTTATTACGTTTCGCAGTGATTCCTCCCGTTCTTTCCAGTGGTGGAACGAAAGAGAGGAATACGCCAAGTCAAACTGCCTGTCAGATGGCAGGGCGTGACTGCTACCAAGTGCGTATGAAACCCTGTTTGAAATACCCTGTTTACTTGCCCTGCGTTTTGCTATCTTTACCATGTGCGGTGAAGGATCGATGCCAAGTCCCCAGGATCCCATTTTCTGCTGCACTACGCGTTCCAGTACGAAACCCGGGCCAGAGCCAATGTCAATTACCGATCCGAAGTTGAAAGATAGAACATCCTCAACGACAAAAGAATGAAACCTTCTGATTGACGGGACAAGTCTCGCAAGCGTGTACATGTGGGATGAGAAGAAACCAAATTCCTCCTCTCCTGGAAGATATGCGGGCTGTAAGTTTGAACTCAACTTTCAAGTCAGTCAGCGGGGTATTATAAGCTTAACTTACTGGATCAAGATTCACCAGCGCCTTAAAGTTTCAATTCATGGTTATGTTCTGATGCAGGTGTTATGTCTGGACTTCGGGCATTTTGCAAGAGCATTTTCGGTATCAACCGGAATATCGGATCATGTATAGAACCTTGAACGAGGGGAGCGACCCAAGGGCTTGCCTGATGTTTACCGCACAGATAATCGAGTAAGAAAGGTTTGGGGGACCTCAAACCGTGGTCTTTCGAGATAAGCAGATATGAGAGGACGCTGGCAACGGGGTTTGATATGCTCCGTTCGGGATTTGGACCCGAGTCGAGGGATTGAGAGTCCCTTATGCTTGGCCTGACTACACCAACGGAGCTGTTCGAAGGTGATAATCATTTGTCATTTATTCTTTATGTTACAGGGACGATATGGGGAAGAATATTTTGAGCAGCTCTACAATGACCGCAATGAGAATCGCAATATAGATAACCAGTTTTGGATCAAGGGCCGGTCCCCTGATTTCTTCTTCCTCGAAATATCTGATAAGTCCAGCACCAGACTGGAAACCTTCGTTCTTCTTATCGGCCATTTAAACAGCAAGTGAAATTTTCAATTTAATCCTTTTCATTGTATGGCAGAAAATGTGGTCATGGTCATTTGAAGGAACCGTAGGTGCACCAAGTGCTCCTTTTCAACAAGCAGGGTTGAACACTTCGCATGGCGGATTGAAACCTATTTAACAATGATTTCCTAACCCCTTCGCATGCATAGATCAAGAATGGTGGAGATTGCCGCTCTGGTGATCATCCTCTCCATAATGGTTGGAATAACCATTTACTCGGACACCATTCCTCCAATATCGGTGGTTGCCTCCCAGAGCATGCAGCATTCCACAAGCTGGGAGCCAGGGATCATAAACACCGGAGATATGGTATTCATAAGGCATGTTTCAAATCCCGCTTCAGCGGTACAGACTTATGTAACCGGCTCAAATTCTAATTTCAGTTCATATGGAGAATATGGAAACGTGATGATTTACACAGCGCCCAATGGAGAGCAGATCATACACAGGCCCCTGTTCTACCTTTACTGGCACAATGGTCACCCAGAGGTCCAGGGGTATCACGGGCAGCCCTGGATCGTCATAACGACCTCATATGTTCTTCTAAAGAATATAGGGTATTCCCACAGAAGTCTTGTAGTCTACGTCTCACAGTTCAGGGGGATAGACGGCTACATAACCGCAGGGGACTACAACCTGGGCAACGCGGGCCAAAGTCTCTACGTCCCTTCCCTCAATGCATACGCAGCAGCCGACCAGGATTCTGGAGGGTATCTGCTGGGGTTCTATGATCCTCCTGTCAACTATTCGCAGGTTGTTGGCGTAGCCTATGGATACATACCATGGCTGGGTCTTCTCAAACTTCAGGTTTCATGGAGTCTGGGTATCGAAAAACAGCAGAATCCGGTGCCCTCAGGGTCATATGAGTATCTGGGAGCGGTTCTGGCGGCCGTTGTGGTACTTACGTTTTTCCCCTATCACAGGTTGCGCAGGAAGAGATGATATCAGACCTGGTGAACACTCTCCGGAGGACCTGCAACCTTCAGCATGCTTGGGGAGAAGGCATACTTCTCAGCTACTTCCGAAATTCTGGCAGTGTCAGCCCTTCTGGTTGCCACGAATACGTTGCTGCCGCCCGTGATGATGTATGAAAGCCAGCTTTCCTTCTTTTCCTTCCTAAGAAATTCCACGAACCTGGCCATGGCAGGAGTAATCACCGTAACACCGGAAGCCACCAGAAGCCTGTGGTATTCATCAGTATCCTCCTGAGCCAGGTCGAAGATCCCCTCGATATCCCGGGAATCGCAAAGGGATTTAAGCACAGCGGACTTCCTCCTGGTGCTTTCTATTCGAGCAGGGTAGGCAGGATTCTTCACCACGTTCTCATGTATGGTGTCTGAAGGATTCCTGGTTGAATGGAACCTGCAGCCCACTATGGTATATCCTTCAAAAGCACTCTCAGGAAGGAGAGACCTGGTCACTGCAGATCCATTGTTTACCTCTGTCAGCGTAAGTCCTCCATGCAGGCTTCTTCCTGCACTCTCCGAGATCAGCCTGAGATCGGGCTCAATTTCATGAGGGAGGACCTTTCCGCCGGAAAAATCCATGATGCACTTCCCAAAGGACGCGGCAGCAGCATCTGAACTGCCGCTCAGCACGCCAGTATTGCTGGAATCGAACGCGATTTGCATTCCCTCCGGGGTGCCAATGCTCTTCCTGTAATTCCTCAGCAGGATAAATGGAGACCGGTCAGCCGCTGTATCTACGGGCTCCCCGTTTATGGTGCCCTTTTCCTCTCTGGAGAAATAGACTGATGTCGCCACATGAATGCTGGTATCAAGCCCTGTGTATGCGATGCCGGCAGAGTTATGCCTTGGAGTCCTGAACTTCTTATCAGAGATCCCTCCCAGCAGTATTATGCCTATGGTGGGAAAGGCCACCGACCTTCTCACGGTGTCTGCATCTGACCCCATCCTGACACTTCACAACTTGGAGAAAAGTTTCTTCCTTTCCTTTGCTGAATATCCCGTCAGTTTTTCCAGGACCTCATTGAAAATCCTCACTGAAAGTTGAGGTTCCTTGAAATTCAGGTCAGAGACGGTCTCTACCGTTACTCCACTTCCATCCAGCGTGGCCACAAATTTACTCATGCCAGGCAGGGTAGCCACCACCTGTTTACCATCTGATGAGACATCCTTCGTGTACTGCTTCAATATTTCTTCGATCTTCCCGGTAGAAAGTTTTATGCCTTTCTTTATTGGATACGATCTTGCCATATTTGCACCTATGCGGCCTTCTTGACTTGGGGCTTTCTCTGGAACTTCCTGCTCAGGGTTCTGAGATAAATAAGATCCATGTACTGGGCATCATGCTCAAGAAGCGGAGACATGGAAATCAACGTCAGGTCTCCATCATAGTCAAGGAGTGCTTCAGTAAGTGTCTCAAACTTGAGATCCCCGTGCTTTATTGCAGTGAGCTTCAGTTCCGTGTTATCTTCATAATCCACTCCGGCGAATTCCGTATAAAGATCACCCTTCGCATACTTTCTGAACTCAGAAATGACCTCACTGAAGTCCTTCACTTCAATCAGCGAACCTCCCCCAAGGGAATGAACATGAGCGAAATTCAGTATGGGCTCAATATCCTTTACCTTTTTGGCAAGTGCTATGGTTTCCTGAACAGTACCGAAAATATCAGGCTTCCCAGAGGTTTCAGCACCAATCACAGGGTACTTCCTGTCCGCAGGGAGTTCTTTGGCCAGGTCCCCGAAAACATCTACGGCTTTCGCCAGACTCTCCTTTTTGGTCTTCTTGTAGAAACCAGTATGGGTAATCACTCTCTTTGCCATCATTGCCTTCCCGATGATCATAGACCAGTGGAGATGGTTCCTGGATTTGTCACCTACCTCGCCATCATCAAGCAGATCCATGTAATATGGGGCGTGAAGGGAAAGCTGGACATCAAGTTCTCTTGCAAGCTTGCCGCCAGTTTCAAGCTCATCGTAGTTTCTGGCCATGTTCCAGAACAGTTCCTGAACAATATCATCCTCCTCGATAACGGTATCAATGCCAACGCTCTGGTAATTCCCGTCGCTGTCCTGTCTCAGAACATTCACGATTATGGATTGCTCATTATCCCTTGGCGTGAGACCAGAATACTCTATTGCAGTCCTCTCCTCCACATTTACCCTGAGCAGCTGGACCTCAAGCGCATTAAGACCCAGCATGTTAGCATCCTCGACAGACTCTATAAAAGTCCTTCCCTTGCTGGTGAGAGGAATACCAGCTATTCCAAAACGAATCATAACCCAAAGGATGATCCCTTGACATTATTTAACCTAAGCGGACTTGATTTTCAGCATCCTGCCAGAGGCAGAGCTCCAGCAGAATCCCCTAAGTGGGCTTAGCCTTAGTCCATAAGGTTCACAGTGTAATGGGAACGTGGAAATCCAAGTCAAGCGTGCTTCTTTGGCCTGAATGCTTCCTCAGGCCAACAGGCGGCTTTTATTTATAGAGTGATGAAATCCTGTGGAATGTCACCTCAGCCTTCTTTGATATGGTTTAACGGCAAGATAGTCAAATCGGAAGAAGCAAACGTCAACATAATGACGCATGCTATACACTATGGGACCGGCATCTTCGAGGGCATAAGGTGCTATGATACGGAACAGGGCCCTGCCATATTCCGGCTGGACGATCATATTAGAAGATTTTTCCAGTCGGCAAAGATCTACCGGATGAACCTGGGCTACACCGAGGAGGAACTCAAGGACGCCATAAAGGAGACCATAAGAAGGAACCAGATCAGGGAATGCTACATCAGGCCCCTGGCTTACTTCGCCAATGTTCAGCTTGGTATCCACCCCAGGGAGGTAAAGATCGGGGTAGCAATCATGCTGACGGAACTCAAGCTTTATCTCGGTACCGGCAAGGTTGGCATAAGGGCCAAGCTTTCTCCATGGTCGAAGATCGACAACGCTGCCCTCCCCTCCATGGCGAAGGGTACGGGGCAGTACCTGAGTTCTTACCTGTCCTCGCATGATGCCAGGATGGACGGCTATGACGAAGCCATACTGCTGGACAAGAACGGGTTTGTAGCCGAGGGTCCGGGAGAAAATATATTCATGGTCAAGGATGGAAAGGTCTACACACCTTCCCTTGAGAGCCCCATTCTCGCTGGCCTCACAAGGGACACCATAATTAAATTGCTGGAGAAGGAGAACCCTGTGATCGAGAAGAGAATAGGCATCAGTGAACTGCTTACTTCCGATGAGGCTTTCTTTGCAGGGACTGCAGCAGAAATCACGCCCATAAATGAGATCAGCGGCTATGAGATGAAGTCATCCGAGGAAGGCAGTGTTTCAATGGACCTGAGGGCAAGATATTTCAACCTTGTCCGGGGCAGGGATAAGAATTACTCTCACTGGCTTACTATTCCGTGAACTAGGTCCCCACTTTCTCCATTTTTTATAGTCTCATCAGGCTCAGTTTGATGTATCCTCACTGTTTCTGATCTCGTTTAGGGCTTCCCTGTCTCTGCAGTAAAGGTACGGAGCCAGGTCCAGCGACGGAGGGGATTTCTCCAGTGTTCGACTGTAAACCCGCCTCAGATTGCTGTCAACAACTCTGCAATAGCCCTGCCATGTTACTCCAAGTGACTCAACGTATTTCTTTTCAATTCCCGTCGCCACTTCGTGGGCATAGGGATACTCATATTTTTCATCTGCCAGCCACTTCTCCGGAAGTTCATGGTGCAGGCCTATGCTTTTCCTTGAGTCAACTTGATTTCCCTCAACCTCCATCAGTGGGGGAAAGTGCTCGTCAAGGTACATGGTTTTTCCATCAAGGGAATAACCCCCGGTATACTTGATGTCATAGCTTGTATCGACCCTGACGTCGTCACCGCTCAATATCTTCAGGACTTTTCCAGCAGGCTTGCCATTGAAAATAACGTCACTGCCGTCTACACTGACCATGCTCCCTTTCTTGAGGTCAACGGTTCCAGTAAATTTCACGCACGTTGGCTCAAGAAATCGGATTGCCATGGTTACAAACTCTCCCTGGTTCTGGTTTCTCTCCTTTATCCTTTCAATCACTTCGAACCCTTCCATGTTCATAAACAGGTTCCGGTTCAATAAATAGGTTCGCTGGGTTTAGGCCGATTGGAGTAATGGGGATGGAAACTCCATGGAGAATAAAACACTACAGTGAAAAATTATTGGCCCAGATGATAATGGTGCAATCGGTCCCAGTTCGGAGCCGGATGGCTGGCGTTACACGGGGACTACGGGATAGAATACATTAAATATCGTTTACAGATATCTTGTTGAATGGTGATAAGTGGTACAATCATCGATATTACCAGTTTCTCCATAATACCTCATAGGGGCGATATAGATCATGAATGTAGATCCAAATTTAACAAAGTACTTGATAAAAGCAAAGATCTTCACAGACGGTGTGGTTGAGAAACCCGACGTAGTCGGTGCCATTTTTGGGCAGACGGAAGGGCTTCTGGGCGAAGAGCTGGATCTGAGGGATCTTCAGAAAGGCGGAAAAATAGGCAGAATAGAGGTAGAGATAGACAGCAAGAAGGGGCGTACTGACGGAAAAGTCCTGATACCCTCAGGGCTTGACCAGGTGGAAACTTCAATTCTGGCTGCATCTCTCGAGACCATTGATAGGATTGGACCGTGCAAGGCCAAAATCGAGATTGAATCCGTTGAGGATGTGCGGGTCCAGAAGAGAAGCAAGATTACGGAACGGGCTGAACAGATTTACAAGAGGATGATGGAAGGGGGCAAAAACGTCTCCGAGAGCATCGTCCAGTCAGTCAGAGAACAGGTGGAGAAGGGGGAGATAGTCTCATACGGAGAGGAAAAGCTACCTGCCGGCCCTGCAATCAAGGATTCAGACTCAATCATAGTGGTGGAGGGCAGGAGCGATGTGCTCAACCTTCTCAAGTACGGCATAAAGAACACCATAGCAGTACAGGGCACAGACATTCCAAAGACGGTTCAGAATCTCTCAAGGGAGAGAACAGTCACGGTTTTCCTTGACGGGGACCGCGGAGGTGACCTGATTCTAAAGGAGATGCTTCAGGTCGCTGAGATAGACTTTGTTGCAAGGGCTCCCCCCGGGACAGAGGTCGAGGAACTCACCTATAAGCAGATCGTCAAGGCTCTGCGCTACAAAACCCCCATAAGCCAGTATCTCTCCATGAAAGGCATGGCAGAGGAACTCAAGGAACTCAACGAAAGAAATCTTGCTGAAAAGAGTGCTGGATTTGTAAAGAAACAGGTCAAAGACGTTTCCGAGTTTACCGAGGAAACAATCAGGGAGGTTGAGTTATCCGCCCCGACAAAACCCATGCCCCAGGAGTCAAAGCAGGAAGTCAAGCTGGTGGAGAAACCACCAGAAACAAAGGAGACCTCCGGGCAGGACATAAACAATCCCAAATTTGTCGAGCAGAGGGCCGTTAAACTGCAGAAGGAGAAGTCCAGCGAGATTTACTCGTCCACCGGCGAAGTACTTGCGACATTTCCAGTGGCTGAACTCGTGGAAAAGCTCAGCACAGTCTCTTCAGGATTCACGCTGATTTCCGGTGGAGTTGTTTCTCAGAGGCTCATAGACATAGCCTACAACGCCGGCATAAAGAACATTTATGGTGTAAGAAGGGGAAACATCACCAAGAAGCCGGCAGAGCTAAAGGTGGTAACCTGGGATCATCACCAGTGAAAGACACTGTTAAGGAAATAGAAGATACAAGTCAGGTGGAAATACCCCCAACGCCTCTGGAGAGGGTTATCGGACAGGATGATGCAGTAAAACTGGCAAGAATAGCCGCATCCCAGCGCAGGCACCTGCTCCTTGTTGGACCTCCGGGTGTTGGGAAATCCATGATTGCCCAGGCCATGTCATTCTATATTCCCAGGCCAAAACAGGATATACGTGTCGTTCACAATCCCCAGTACCCTGAGCGTCCGTTCTTTGAGGTTAAGAGTTCGGAGGAGATTGCTGCGGAGAAGAGTGAAGATTATCTTTACGAGGGGCAGCTTGTGGATCCGCGGACGGTCCCGCCAAGCGTTGCTGAACGTCTGGGATACAAGTGCCAGAAATGTGGTTTCTATTCTGAATTCACGGAGATGGCCTGTCCTCACTGCGGTTCTCCCAAGGTACAAACCGTGGCTCCCGGCCCATTCGGAGACGTGTTCAACGTTATAGGCGCAGCCTTTGGGGTACAGAACAATCAGGACCGGGTCACATCCACAGTAAAGATCGGGGAGAGAGAAGAGATAATGATCTATGAAAGGGCCGGTGACCAGATCAGGGTCCTGGACCAGAGATCACTTGAGAAGAGAAGAAAAGCCGAAAAGAAAAGCCCCAGCAAGGTCATTGTACCTATCGAGAGAAGTGGATTTGTGCTTGCGACGGGGGCCAGTGAAACAGAACTCCTCGGAGACGTCAGGCATGACCCCTATGGAGGGCATCCCCAGCTTGGCACCCTCCCCTATGAGAGAGTGGTCGCGGGTGCAGTTCATGAGGCTCATGAAGGTGTGCTGTTCATCGACGAGATTACACACCTTGGTAATCTTCAGCGATCAATACTCACGGCCATGCAGGAGAAAACCTTCCCCATCATGGGAAGGAACCCGCAAAGTGCCGGCGCAAGCGTGAGAGTCGACAGGGTCCCATGCGATTTTGTACTGGTTGCGGCATGCAACATTCAGGATCTGCAATATATTCTCAGCCCCCTGAGATCCAGGATAGTGGGAAACGGATACGAGGCCCTCATGAACGTCTCCATCAAAGATACCCCAGAAAACCGTGAAAAATATCTTCAGTTTATAGCACAGGAGATCAACGTCGACGGGAAGGTCCCACACATGAGCATAGACGCTGCCAACATGGTCATAGAGGAGGGCAGGAGGAGGGCCTTCGTGATAGACCACAAGGAGAAGGAACTTACACTGCGACTCAGGGAGATGGGCGGTCTGATAAGGGCTGCCGGAGACATAGCAGTTTTCGATAGCAGCAAGCTCGTAGAAACGAGCCACATCAAGGAGGCTCTCAAAATATACCTTCCAGTCGAGGAGAAAATTAAGAAAACGTATGGAAATCTGAGCGCAGCCGTATCTTCGGAAAACACCATTTCCCAGAAGGCGGAGGAGTACTTCTATGCCTACAACAACCGGGACAGGATATATGGCTGAAATTCATGATTTTCATGAAATTTTTTGCTGGCCTTGAAGGGTACTGAAACCGTTCAATCGATCTTATCTATTGGATCCCAATGCATCCTCCGTGACGTTTCCGCTCCTTGTGGAAGAGCTCAGAAAGGTGTACAGCGTAAAAGGCAAAGAGACCATTGCGCTTGACGGACTGAACCTGAACTGCAGCCATCCGATGATCCTCTCGCTGCTTGGGAGAAACGGCTCGGGAAAGACCACGTTTGTCAAGATCGCCACAGGTCAGCTTCTCTCTGACTCGGGAAAGCTTGAGATATTTGGGCATAATGTGATCGAATCCCCGGGTGAGGTCAGGAACATGATCTCGCTGGTCCCGCAGGAGTGCAGGCCATGGGGACACCTGACTCCAAGGGAGCACATCTATCATTACCAGAGGATCCTGGGCAACACCAGGGAAGGCGCAAGGGATAGGACCCAGTACATCTCTGAAATGCTCCATCTGGAACCAACCTTGGATACCGAGGCAGTCAATCTCTCCGGAGGCCAGAGGCAGCTTATCATAGTGGGCATGGCACTTTCTGCAGAGGCCCAAATTTACTTCCTGGATGAGCCAACGATAGGACTCGACATAATCACAAGAAAAAATGTCTGGAACGCCATAAACGAATACAAGAGAAAGAACAGGACCATCATCCTCACAACCCATTACCTGGACGAGGCGGCCGCGCTCAGCGATGAGATCGCCGTTGTGAACAGAGGAAAGCTGATTGCACAGGGCAAAATGGAGGAGTTGCGCAGGATGGTGGAGTACAACACAAGAATCAGGACCGCGAAAGGGTTTCTGGGCGAGTCACAGAAAATACACGGAAAACTGTTCCAGGACAACGAATTTGAAATCCTTTACACAGACGACTCTATGGTTGAGGAGATTATCCTCTCGGCGGGGCTGCTGAAGACCCACGTGGAAATATCCCCCGTTGGTCTTGAGGACGTATTCATTTCGCTTGTGGGTGAGAGCATCGATGAAGAGTAACAGCCTGAAGAATCTAAGGGCGCTGGAAAGCCTGATGAAGCTCAATGGCATGATTCCAATATACCGCAGGCCGCTGGCCCTGGTTGCCATACTGTCTACCCCGTTCTCCTTCCTGTTCTTTGTTGATATATTCAGCAATGGGACGCAGCTGCTTGCAGGATCCATCGGGGGACTCATATTCACCATGATCAACGCTGCAACCATGCTGCAGAGCGATCTTCTCTTTGGAAAGATCGACCTGAAGTTCCAGCAGATGGTTTCCACAACCGGAATCAGCCCGCTTACCTATGTGCTGGGAATGGCGTCGGGCGATATCATATTCATTCTTCCCGGTGCCGTTTTCTTCCTTGCAGCGATTATCTACCTTGCCTCAGCGGGGATCATTGCCGTCCTTCTGATACTGGCCTCAGCCTTTCTCACATGGTTATTCTTCTCACTCCTTTCTTACCTCATATCCAGGAGAGTCCGGGAGATGAGGGAGATATGGCCCATATCCGTGATATTCGGGATCGTGTTTGCAGTGCTTCCGCCCATATACTACTCCATTTACTCTATTCCCGTCCCGGTGAGGTATATCGCCTACCTGGTCCCAACAACATTTGCAGCACTCATTATCAAGGGAGCAGTTGCAGGGAGCCTTGTATCAGTTGTCATTCCCATGGCCATCTATGCCCTGGAAACACTCGGCATGATTTTCTTTGCGACGCGTGTGTCTGACTGGAGACAGAAAAACATTTGAGCTGTGCCGCAGGAAAAACAGTGATGCAAAACGGCCTAAATCTTAAGCTCTACAACGCAACGCTTGTCACCGCTGGAAAATTTCTCCACGATCTTGAAGTCATCCTCAACAGATTTTGATACAAGCTGGCTCCCAAGACTGCCGCAAATTATCCTTGTGTTGTTTTTCGCCAGCTCGAAGAAGATGCAGTTCCTTCTGATTATTCTGGCCCGGTCTCCGTCTGTTTCCAGTTTTGCGTAATAACCCAGGTGGTTCAGCGCAGCCACGAATTCCCTGAGTCTCGCGATCTTTTCCTCCCTTGTGGAAGGTCCGGATCCTGCAGCCGACATCCCGGCACTGTCGATGATCCGGTCAGCAACCCTGCCCAGAAGCTCATTTAGCTTATCCGTGCCAAATTCCTTCTCGATCTCGTCCACAAGTATGGACGATAGAAGGGTGTATCTCTTGGGAAAGAGTTCCATGGCCTTTTCAGTGAGCTGGTAGTATTTCCTGGGCCTCCCGTTTCCCTCGTTCTTGAAAAACGGCCTTACAAACCCCCTGTTCTCGAGGTTCTCCATGTGCTCCTTCACTGCGTTCTTGTTGATCCCAAGTTCCCTGGAGAGAGCATCCATGCTCCTGTCTTCCTCCGAAAGCAGCGACAGGACAGTAGACTTGACGTGCCCTATCATGGACTCCAGTTCCGGTCCAATTATCTGGTTGTTTTCCTCTCCGCCTTCGGCCATCATACACTGAACTCTTGAGGATATTTATACTTTAGTCAGTTTAAACATACAAAAGTGTTTAAATATACTTTAATCATGTGGAAAGTGGGAAGGATACAATGAGTGAACTGGTTATATCCGGGCTTGCAGCATCAATCGATGGCAAGGAGATTCTGAAGGACGTTTCCCTCACCGTCAGGGGCGGGGAGATCCATGCGTTAATGGGACCCAATGGGGCTGGAAAGAGCACGCTGGGTTATGCACTCATAGGGCACCCCAACTACAGAGTCAGGGGCTCCATAATGCTGGATGGCCAGGAACTCATAGACAAGACTCCGGAGGAGAGGGCCAGGGCTGGCATGTTCCTGGGATTCCAGACTCCCGTTGCAGTGCAGGGTGTTAAACTCTCCACATTTCTCAGGACTGCATACAACCAGCTTCATCCCGATGAGAAGATCAGCATAACGGAGTTCTACAACAGGACGAAGGAACACCTCGGGAAAGTGGGGTTGGACGAGTCTTTCCTCAGCAGATCGGTAAATGACGGGTTTTCCGGCGGCGAGAGAAAGAGGTTTGAGATACTTCAGATGGTGATGCTCAAACCAAAGTTCGTCATTCTTGACGAAATCGACTCTGGTCTTGACGTGGACGCACTGAAGATGGTTGCCGAGGAGATCAGGGAATACTTCAACGAGAATGTGGGATTCCTCATAATAACGCACTATCAGAGAATACTGAAGAACATAGAACCTGGATTCGTGCATGTCCTCATGGACGGCAGGGTGGTCAGGAACGGAAACAAGGAGCTTTCCCTCAGGATAGAGGAAGAAGGCTACGACTGGATAAGGGTGGCATGAAATGGTGGAAATAGACCTGAAAAGGGAAGGAGAAATAGAGAAACTCCTGAACGATCTTAAGAGCATAAAGAACCCGGATTACGAGTTCCATGACAGTCTCAAGCCCGTATACTCGACGGGCAAGGGACTGAACAGGAAGGTCGTTGAAGAGATATCGGAGGTCAAGAAGGAACCGGACTGGATGAGAAGGCTCAGGCTGAAGGCGCTGGAAGTCTTTGAATCCAAACCTGTTCCCACATGGGGTCCGGATCTCTCGGGGATCGACTGGGATAATACGTCATATTACAACAGGCCCGACGAGAGAAGGGTCAATGACTGGGAGGATGTCCCGGATCAGATCAAGGAAACATTCCAGAAACTGGGCATTCCTGAGATGGAGCAGAAGTATCTTGCGGGTTCCGTGGCCCAGTATGACAGCGAGGGGGTATACCATAACCTGAGGAAGGTATGGGAGGACAAGGGTGTTGTATTCATGGACCTGGACTCGGCAGTCCAGAAGTATCCTGACCTTGTCAAGGACTACTACTGCCGTGCCGTACCCGTCTCGGACAACAAGTTTGCTGCACTCAACGGCGCAGCATGGAGTGGAGGCTCTTTCCTGTACGTTCCCAAGGGCGTGCAGATAGATATGCCACTGCAGACTTATTTCAGGATGAACGGTGAGGGTACGGGACAGTTTGAGCACACCATCGTGGTGGCCGACGAAGGATCGAAGGTACACTACATAGAGGGATGCACTGCCCCCAGATACGATCGCAACTCACTCCACAGCGCCATAGTGGAGATATACGTCCACAGGAATGCAAGGGCCAGATACACCAGCGTGCAGAACTGGTCAAAGAGCGTATACAACATGCCAACAAAGAGGGCATGGGTGGATGCCAATGCGAACATGGAATGGGTTGGCGGGTCCCTGGGCTCCAAGGTCACTATGCTCTACCCGTCATCCTATCTCCGGGGGCCGTACGCATCTGCATCAAACCTGAACATATCACTTGCCGGTGCAGGTACCGTAAAGGACACAGGTGCCAAGGCCATTCACCTTGCTCCCCACACCACTTCCAAGATAGTGGCAAAGAGCATCAGCATAGAGGACGGCAAGGCAATCTATCGTGGTCTGTTGAGGGTCAACAAGGGGGCCGAATACTCAAAGAGCAGGGTACAGTGCGACGCGCTGCTCATCAACGACAAGTCTTCGTCGTACACATTCCCGCATGACGAGGTCTACGAGCCAACGGCAACATTCGGCCATGAGGCTTCCGTCGGAAGGATCGGTACCGAGGAACTCACGTACCTGAGGTCAAGAGGACTCACCGAGGACGAGGCAAGCTCCATGATAGTTCTGGGATTCCTCGACGACGTCATGAGGGAGATCCCCATGGAGTTCGCAGTTGAGATGAACCGCCTTATCAAGCTTGAAATGAGCAAACTTGGCGCAGTAGGATGAGTGCATGGGACTTACCACAGAATCAGTCAAATCGCTGTTTGACGACGGCGCTTACGATTACCGGGTAAACGCATTCAAGGAGTTCCTGAGCGCCCCTGTAAGGGATTACAAGGAAAGCCCCACTACAAGAGAATATGTGGACATCACCACGCAGGACCTTGAGAAGCTCATATCTCCTGAACAGCCATCTGAAACAGGAAACTCTGGAAAGACAGGGGACTGCGATATCAGGGTGATCAATGCGGGCATCTCTTATGTGAACCCGGCCCTTGAGAAGGATGGCGTCATGGTCAACAGTATATCCTCCCTTATCCAGGAGAACCCTGAACTGGCACGTAAGTACATTTTCCGGAACTCGGGCAGGGACAGGATTGAGAAGCTGATCAATGCCTCATGGGTTGACGGCATCTTCGTCATGATCCCGGAGAATGCAAGTGCAGATATCACCCTGAGGCAGGAATCCGATGCCTCTTATTCTCACTCAATGAAGGCTGTCTTCGTATGCGGAAGGGAATCAAGATGCAGGATCAGGGACTATTACGGGTCCACAGGCCAGGGAACTGCCGTACAGGGAAGGAACATTTACATATATGTTGAGGAAGGCTCCAGACTGGATTATGAGTATGTGCAGGAAAAGAGCCATGAAGTGACGGACATGGCGTTTGTCAGATCGTTTCTGGAGGATTACGCGGAATTCAGTATCTACCACGTAAGCAGGGGAGGTTCCAGGGTCCTTTTCCAGAACGAGTCAGAACTCAACGGCAGGGGCTCAGACTTCAGGACATACGGAGTAAGTTTCAGCAACGGGAGCCAGAGGATGGACATAAGGGACAGTTCGTTTCAGGTCGGCACTGCATGCAACGCGGACATCCAGGTCAGGGGGGCAGTTTCGGGGCAGAGCTCCACCATACACAGGGGGAACGTGGACATTGAAGCAGACAGCGTGAAGTCCACGGGATTCTATGACAGCAGGATACTGCTGCTTTCCAGGGAGGGCCATGCCAACTCCAAACCCGGCCTTCTGATCAAGAACAGCGATACCAAATCCAAACACGGGTCGGCCATCAGCGACGTTGACGAGGAGCAGATATTCTACCTAAGGACTAGGGGCATAGACTCAAATATGGCCCGGGCAATTGTGATGGAGGGGTTCCTGGGAAGCCCGGTGGAGAAATCCTCCGACAAGGAACTGATCCGGAAGGTCCAGGAATACTCCAGGGAACTGCTTCAAAATGTTTGATCCTGTAAGGGTGGCAAGAGATTTTCCGATTTTTAGCAGGGGAGACCTCACATATCTCGATAGTGCGGCAACGTCCCAGAAGCCTTCCAGTGTCATAAGGGCCGTGGAGGATTACTATTCCTGCTGCAACAGCAACGTTCACAGGGGAATCTACAGGATTAGCGAGGAGGCCACCGAGCTTTACGAGAAGTCCAGGGAGAACATTTCACATTTCATCGGTTCAACAGATCCTACGGGAACCGTGTTTGTTAGGAACACTACCGAGGCCATCAACCTTCTTTCATATACGCTCGGCAGGAAGCTTGCACCCGGCGACGAGATCCTGCTGTCCGTGATGGAGCATCACAGCAACATGGTGCCATGGCAGCTGCTACGGGAGAGGGGAGTGGTGATCCGGTATGCGGATATAGACAGTGATGGAAAGCTGGACCTTGAGGATCTGAAGTCCAAGATAAGCCGGAAGACAAGGATCGTTTCACTGACGCATGCCTCAAACGTCCTGGGAACCATAAATCCTGTGTCAGAGATATCCAGGACAGCCCACGAGGCGTCGGCACTTTTCATTCTGGACGCTGCCCAGAGCGTGCCGCATATGCCCGTTGATGTCAGGAGCATTGACTGTGATTTCATGGCATTTTCCGGACACAAGATGCTTGGTCCGGCAGGGATAGGCGTTCTATACGGGAAACAGGACCTGCTCAGTGACCTGCCGCCGTTTATGGGAGGGGGAGACATGATCAGGGAGGTAAGGCTGGACGGGGCAACATGGAACACTTTACCATACAGGTTCGAGGCCGGCACCCCAAACATCGAGGGTGCCATCGGGCTCTCCGCCGCCGTGGACTACCTCCGTAATCTTGGAATGGAGGACGTCAGGTACCATGAGAAGGACCTGATGAGTTATGTGATGAAACGGGCAGAGGAAATACAGGACCTTATATATTACGGCCCCAGGGACCCGGAGATACACGGAGGCGTCTTTTCATTCAACCTGGGCGATATCCCTGCATTTGATCTCGAGAGTGAACTCAAAGGAGTCCGGAGGCCAGAATCATCGCATGAGTTGCACCCGCACGATATCTCCTCGTTCCTGGACCAGTCAGGCATAGCGGTAAGGGCAGGACACCACTGCGCCATGCCGCTCATGACAAGGCTCGGCGTACAGGCAACATCAAGGGCATCCTTCTACATCTACAACAGCAGGAAGGACGCAGACAAGTTATTTATAGCCCTTGAAAATGCAAAAAAGGCGTTTGCCAGATGAATGACGAGGAAATCAGCGTGGAAGCGATTCTTGATCACTACAGAAACCCCCACAACTATGGCAAGCTCGAGAGCTCCAACGCTTCCTTCACAGAGTTCAACCCCATATGCGGCGACACCGTTCATATCCAACTGAGTATTGCCGATGGAACCATCCAGGATGCCAGGTTTGTTGGCCGGGGATGCTCGGTCTCCCAGGCTTCTGCATCGATGCTTACGGATCTGCTCAAGGGGAAGAAGGTTGAATTTCTTGAATCAATGACAGAACCTGAATTCCTTGGGATTCTCGGCATAAAGGTAGGCCCAGCGCGGGAAAAATGTGCACTTCTATCGCTAACCGCAGCAAAGAAGGCGGTGAAGGGAGCCACATGAGGTATACAATACGCATCGACCAGGACCGGTGCAGGGGTGAATCCATCTGTACAGCCATTGTGCCAGATAACTTTGTCATGTCCGCATCTGGAAAGGCGGAAGTGAACAGGAACACAATCGGGGAAGAGGAGTATGCGAAGCACCGTGAAGCATCGAGACTGTGCCCGTATTATGCCATTGCGCTGCAGGCTCAGGAATAGAGCCTGGTGAAGGGGTTTCTACCCTCTTCCGCAGGGAGATCCAGGATTCTGTCAATGTTTATCCTCTTCTGGCTGGTAGTGTCCCGCTCCCTGATGGTCACAGTCCTGTCCTCAAGTGACTGGTAGTCGAATGTTATGCAATAGGGCGTACCTATCTCATCCTGGCGGGCATAACGCTTTCCTATGGAACCGGACTGGTCGAAGGTGACTCTGGGATCGCGCTTTCTTATCTGGAAAAAAACGTCCTCCGCAAGTTTATCAAGCCCGTCCCTGTTCTGAAGAGGAAGGAATGCGCAGTGGTAAGGTGCGATGTCAGGATGCAGAGAGAGGTACTTATAGCCATTTTCCCGCTTCCTGATGGCATTGACCAGCAAGGCAAAACAAATCCTGTCTATACCGAAGGCCGGTTCAATCACGGACGGGACGAAACTCCTCTCCCCTTCGGTGACCTCAAGATTCTCACCTGAAAACTGCTGATGCCTGGAAAGATCATAGTTTCCCCTGTCTGCAATGCCTATCACCTCGACCCATTCGCCGTCTATGTCAGCCTCGGCATCCCAGCAGTCCCTGGCATAGTGTGAAAGCTCCTCCTTCCTGTGCTGTCTCAGCCTTATGGAATCTCCCGAGAGCCCCACGTCCTTGAGGACGTCTACCGCCAGATCCAAGAAGAAGGCATGATCCTGTGTGATCATGGAATTGGCCACAGCCTCGCTGAGTTTCAGGCGGGTTTCGGCAAGGGTGTTGGGAACCAGTTTGACAACGCTGTCAGATGGAAGGTTAGGAAAGTTTAAGGCCTCACGGTCCAGGAAAGCTTCCACCTCTCCCATGTTGAACTCTCTCATCCTGATTAGACCCTGCCTGGGGGAGATTTCATTCCTGAAGCCCTTTCCAAGCTGGGCCGTGATCATGGGAAGCTTCCCCCTGTTGAAGTTAAGAAGAAGCCTGAAATCCGTGAAAATTCCCTGCGCTGTTTCCGGTCTGAGATAAAGGTTCGGACCATCAGAGGTCTGAATCCTGAACATGACATTGAAGTCGTAGGATTCCCACTGCACAGAGCCGCATACAGGACACTTTACCCTGTTGGCCAACAGGAGTTCTTTGGCTTCGTCTGAGGTTTTGGGGATCGACCCGGTTTCCGTCAGAAGACTCTCCGCCTTGAACTTTGTCCCGCATTTCCTGCACCGTGCAGCTATATCGGAAAATCTTTCAAGGTGACCGGACGCCCTGAATACATCTTCAGGCGTAACATTGGGTGAGTCAAGGAATATTGCACCATGCCTGAGAAGGTTTCTTTTCCACGCTTCTATGACGCTGTCCTTAAGCAGCACGCCCAGTGGAGCGTAATTCAGGAAACCGGACTGTCCGCCGTAAATGGAAAATGCCTGCCAGAAGAACCCGCGTCTCTTTGCAAGTTCTATTACCTCTTCCACCTTGCTCAAACAAACGCACCCATGAGATCAATGTCGTATATGATCCCTGCCAGCTTTTCCCGGGTTTCCATCACGGGCACCTGGTTGAAGTTTCCCTTCTTCATAATCGTGGCCACCTTTTCGACGGTATCCGTGATCAGAACAGTGTACGGGTTCTTGATCATGATTTCTGATATCTCGGTCTCGGGCAGCTTCACATTGCTCCTGAACATTATGTATGGCATCAGGTTGCGCACACCATCCCACGTCCACGGGTCCTCGTCGGAAGAGATATTGAATTCGGAAACTATGGTTTCAGTGCTCACTTCTGCCTTCTCAAATATATCACGGTCCGTGATCAGCCCGGCAAATATCCCGCCAGCCTTAAGCACGGGATAGGTGTATATGCCCGTTATGCGTGAAATTTCTGGGATCAACGAGACAGGCATCCGGTCGTATACCGGTACTATCCGGGTTGCAAGGAACCTGGATACCGGCACAGACTTGTGGTTCTGTATCAGCATGTCCATGAAGTTCTGCGGGGTGAGGATTCCCTTAAGGTAACCCTGATTGTCAACCACGGCAAGGTGTCTCCTCCGCTGGGTAACAATCTCAGCAGCAGCAACATCAACCGGGTCACTCTCCTTCACTGCCCTGGCCTTCCTCATGAGCATTGCGGTCTGGGTTTCGCCGGTGTTGTCAAAGATATCCCGTCTGCTGACCATGCCTATGTACTTGCCGCTGCTGTCAGTAATGGGAAATCCGGTAACCTTCTTCTTGATGAATATACCAACCAGTTCATCCACCGTACTTGGAGCATGATAGGATGATGGCTTCTTGGTCATGATGTCTGAAACCGGGACTGCCATAGCCCAACAGATTAGCGCCGGATATAAGAATATTGTCGAAATAGCTGGCATAAAAACCCAGTCTTCCACAATGATTGTAAGCCAGCGCGTAGGAACGCGAAAGGCAGGGGATGCACAAGTCATCTGGGTCAGCCCTACGTAGATGAAGGCTGGGCCGCATTTTCAACGAACGATAAATGCTGTCTCTCTGTCCGTTTCGCCTGCCATTCTTCGGATTGAAGGTTATTTTCAAAATGCGATCCAGGAAAGCAAGAAAGGGCACTCACAGGGCGCGTGACTTTTGCCATGCGTGGAACAATATATGACGATTCTGAAGCAAAGTGCGCAAATTCACCACCTGTATCCAGGATCGGGTGGAAATGAGTTAAACGGGATGTCTGGCTCGGAGCATGGTCTTGAGGCTGAGAACTTCTCTCGGGGAGTGACGAATTTATTTTATACGATTCATACATTAAAAGTTGATGATCACCTCTCAGGAAACAGTACCTCTTTCCCCATCATCCAGACTTGTACTCAGGGTTCTGTACGAGGTGAAGATCACCGATATGAAGACGTTAGAGGAAGAGACTAGGCTGCCCAAGAGGACTCTTATGTACGCCATAAGCCAGCTGAGAAAAGCAGGCATGGTGAGGACTCAGTTCTGCCTCAATGATTCGAGGAAAAGATATTACTGCATCTCCGTAAATGGTATATAAGCCCCATCCATAGATGCAAAACGTGCATTGGACTAAATGTTATAATTCCGGTCTGGACTAACTGCCCTAGGTGACATACATATGGCAGTGTTCATAGGACAAAAGGCACCGGATTTCACGGCTAATACTACAAAGGGACCGCTGGTTTTCTCCAGCCTGAAGGGCAAATGGGTCCTTCTGTTCTCGCATCCGGCTGACTTCACACCGGTATGCACAACGGAGTTCATGGCCTTCTCCAACAGATATGAGGATTTCAGGAAGTTGGGGGTGGAGCTCATTGGACTCAGCGTGGACAGCATTTACAGCCATATAGCATGGCTGAAGGACATAAAGGAACACTACGGAATAGAGATCCCCTTCCCGGTCATAGCAGACATCGACAAGGAGGTAGCCAGGCTGTATAACGTCCTGGACGAGAAGGTTGGAGGCACGGTCAGGGGCGTATTCATAATCGATCCGGACCAGGTGGTCAGATGGATGGTATATTACCCGGCAGAAGTTGGAAGGAGCATGGACGAGATCATTCGGGTGATCAAGGCATTCCAGTTCAACTGGAAGAACAAGCTGGCAACCCCAGCAAACTGGAAGGAAGGAGAGGCCGGCATCCAGGGAGCTCCAACGTCATTCGCGGACGCCCTGAAGAGGGAGAAGGAAGAGGGCGCCGAAAGGTGGTACCTGAAGAGGGTAAAGGCATAACCGGCCAGGTGATTTAGCATGGTCACCCCTAGGTGACCATATTTTCCACGGAGTCTATTCACAGGCGTAATCTGAACCTACTGCAGAATTTTGCCAAAAAGAAGCATTGAATGGTATCTGTCTCCACTATTGTAGGAATCCTTCTGTATCCCCTCCAGATGGAATCCGTTTTTGGTGAGCACCTTTGCGGAAGCGGGATTATGATCCAGTACTTTGGTGTAAAGCCTGTGCAGGCCTATCGCCGAGCAGTGCTGTACTAAGAGGCCTAGGGCGTCAGATGCGACGCCACGGTTCCAGTATTTTCTCCCCACCCAGTAACCCACATGTGCAGATCTATGCTTCCATGATACATTGCTTATGCCGATAATGCCTGCAGGCGCCCCGTCACAGAGGATTATGAAGTCCTGAGCGAACATTTCGCCGTCAATAACACGATTCCTGTCGAAGAACGCAAGGGCATCCTCCATGGTGAATGGGTGCGGAAATGTATCAGACGCAAGCATGTCTCTTACCTGCCTGTCGTTTGCCAATGCAGAAATGTCAGCGGCGTAGGAAGCACTCAGATCGTCGGTCAGTTCCACGATCTTGCCACTCAGTCTTACGGGCACAATCCTGCATTGCAGTCTATTATTAAAGAAGGTGTGCGGAGGAAAGAAGCACGGTGTTGAAGTAACCTGAAATGCAGCATCTGCAAATGTTATAATCGTTAGATGGGATTAACCCCGATGCTTGTCTCCGGAGAAACAGAAAGGATCATAGGCAGAGCAAAGAGAGGCGACGAGCTGGATGAAGAGGATGTTGCATACCTGTACGATTATGCTGATCTGAAGGAACTGGGCCGGGAGGCCAGGAAGGTAGCAGACTCAATTTCCGGCAACAGGGTGTCCTTCGTCTCCAACCTGATTCTCAACTACACCAACATATGCAACGTCCGCTGCAAGTTCTGTGCTTTCTATCGGACCGGGAAGGAAGAGGACTCCTATTCCTGGACAGAGGACCAGGTCGTTGAGGAGATAGGCAAATACTATGGAAAATTTGGCATCAGGCAGCTGCTCATCCAGGGGGGCGTCAACCCCGCCCTTGATGCAGACTATTTCTACGCAATCTTCAGAAGAATCAGGAAGGAATTCCCGAGCCTTGGAATTCATGGGCTTTCCACATCAGAAATCAGCTTTTTTTCAAGGAAAGCAAAACTTTCGGTTGAGGCGTTTCTGGAAAAACTCAGAGAATCCGGGCTTGAAACCATACCAGGAGCAGGAGGCGAGATATTCGACTCTGAGATAAGGGTGCAGCTTGGAAGACCCAGAGACAGCGGAAAAGAATGGCTCTCCATAATGGAGACGGCCCACAGGATGGGCATAAAAACATCCTCAACAATGATGTATGGACACGTGGAGGAAAGCGTCCACAAGGCGAGACATCTCCTGTCCATACTGGCCCTCCAGAAGAAGTATCATGGGTTTCTCTCCTTCACCCCGTGGAACTTTGAGCCCGGCAACACAGAACTGGAACGCGCCGGAAAGGTAAAGTTCAGGGCAGGGGGCGAGGACGTGTTGAGGAATATTGCCATTGCGAGGATCGTGTTTGGAAAGGAACTGCCAGTTATTCAGAGCTCATGGCTCACCAATGGAATTGAAATGGGCCAGCTTGCAGTGATGTTCGGGGCCAATGACTGGGGCGGCACTATCTACGATGAGAAGGTCATTCCGGCTACAGGCAGAGACGTGGGGAACCTCCGGAAGGAGACCATAATCACTTCGCTCCGGAACATCGGGATGGTCCCTGTTGAACGGGACAATCTGTACAGGACAGTAGAAATTTTCCAATGAACGGGGAAGAGAGGATCGGGATCATCGGGTACCTGACGGCTTCCCATGGATTCAGTGGAAGGATCAAGGAATACCCAGAAGACTTTGTGGTTGACGAAATACCTCAGCTCCCCGCAGCCGCAGAAGACGGGAAGTACATCATTTTCATGGCAAGAATCAGGAACTGGGAAACAAACGCCCTTGCCATGGAGATGGCAAAGCGCCTTGGCATCAGCAAAAAGCTCATAACATATGCAGGCACAAAGGACAAGACTGCGGTGAAGACCCAGTACTTTTGCATAAACTCCAGGAACGTAAACCCGGCCGCTTTGTCCATCCCAGACGTGGAGATCATGGGTACGTTCAGAACAGACAGCATGCTGAGGCTTGGAGATCTCCTGGGCAACAGGTTCACCATAAGGATTTCCACCGATGCGAACAGAGACATGGAAATCAACGAGACGGCCTCAGAGTTGATTGCCAAAGGCGGCTTTCCGAATTTCTTTGGATCTCAGCGATTTGGGTCAATACGGCCTATAACGCACAGAGTGGGCAAACTCATCATAAGGGGGGACTTCAGGGCTGCAGCAATGGAATACATAGCGGATCCGGAGATAGATCATGACGAATTCAGGCTGGACTTCCTGGAGAATGGGGACGCTCAAAGGGCACTGGAAAAATTTCCCAGACACCTGATCTACGAGAGAATAATCCTTAACCACATCAGAAACGGAGTATCTTGCCGTGACATCTTCGTGGAGAAGTTGCCAAGGAATCTGTCAATGATGTTTGTGCATGCCTACCAGAGCTATCTCTTCAACATGATGCTTTCCGAGAGGCTCAATTCCGGCAAGCTTCTAAGCACACCAGAAGATGGAGACGTGGCATATCCCGTGGACACTCATTTCAACGCATCCAAGTCGGAAGAGATCAAGGTAACAAGGTTCAACGCTTCGAAGGTAGAGCATTTGATCAGGGAGAACAGGGTAAGGATCACTATGCCTATTTTTGGATACGAGTCAAGGGTCTCTGATGGTTACGAGGGTGATTTGGAAAGGAAGATACTCCAGAAGGAGGAGATTGACCTCAATGACTTTTCGGTGCCCGCTGCCAGAGAGCTTTCTTCAAAGGGGGAGCGCAGGATCATTCAGTCAGGGTTCAACGATTTTACAGTGAAGGAAAATACACTGGCGTTCACTCTCGGAAAGGGTATTTACGCCACATCTCTGTTAAGGGAAATCATGAAGGACGGTTCCGTATTCTGAAGCCCCTCCAGAATCTGCCCAAAACGATATGTACGGGAGGCCGGGCCTATATCAGCCCGACCTTTTGAAGGTCTTTCTTGACTTTTATGACTGCCTGCTCAATTTCGCTTTCCTGTTTGGCCCCCGTGCACACGACCTTTCCGGAACCGAAAAGAAGGAGGACAACCTTTGGTTCCTCGACCCTGTACACAAGGCCGGGAAACTGTTCCGGCTCATATTCCACGTTCTCCAGGCCAAGGGACATCGCAATCTCGGTGAGGTTGAGATCCGCCTCAAGGTCATATACCGCTACTATGTTCTGTACAATTATATCCGGATTGTCGTAAACCTCAATTCCGGCCTTCTTCAGTTTCTTGATGATAGTATCTATTGTGAGCTTTACATTGGTAAGGTTCTTGGCGCCGGTGCAGTTTACCTTTCCGCTCCTGAAGATAAGCACTGCGGTCTTTGGTTCGTGAAGCCTGTAGATTAGGCCTGGAAATTGCTCCGGTTCGTACTCGGATCCGTCAAGCGCAAGTGCGATCTTGCTCAGATCAAGATGCTCTGCAAGTGAGGTGGAAGCCACAATATTTTCAATAGCGATTTTCTCTCTTTCACTCATATATACACCTCCTCACGCATCTATATAAAGTATTTAAATACTGCTTATAAAGCAATCCACCGGATCCGGAATGCGATCGCTCTGGGGTGGCTCTAATACTGAATCCGGCGGGCATGAATAATCGAACCCAGAAAACATTTTATTTTCTGAAGTGTATACAATCAAGTGTCAAGGAAAGTGACCTGCGAACTCTGTCATTCCGACTTTACGTGTGGAGCTCCCGGCCTATGCTGGTGTGCATTTGTATCCGTGCCTCCGGAGAATAGAATGATCCTGTCAACTCATGCGAGCGACTGCGTGTGCAGGAAGTGTCTTTCGAAACTGGCAATGAAATAGAGCCCGCTCATTTGCACTGCTAAACCAGGACAGTACGACTCTTTTCCTGCTATTTCTCCCTTCTCGGCAGGTATGTTCACTCTGAATTTTTCACAGCACATGCAATGATGGTGTGTGCTGTCAGCGGTGTGATCCCCATCCCTGCCGCATCGCACCTGATATGCACCCTATGGTCACCGGTCATCTCCTAGCCCGCCCTGTAAGGTTAATGGCGGGTTACATGTTGGACGATGAATACGGGTTAACCATGATCTCAAGACACCCCAAATGCTTGTGGCTTTATGTCCGCCCCGTTTTCGTTGATCAAAGAAATTTTCCCACAAATCAACCCGCTTTCGCCACATTTTATCACTACACTTATTTCTGCATCTCGTATCTCTCCTATTGTGTAATCAATGCACAAGAAACAGTTTGCGACGTCATTATCATTGCGCAAATCCTTTAATCTGGTTGACTGATGCCTACATTTATGCCTTATTTTATTGAGTCCTCGTTAAAACGGTTAACTTCTGTAGGGTTAGGAAAGGGGAAGGCAGGATCAATAGCACTTTAAGAACGAACAGTTATATACTGTCGAACGCATAGTATTCATCACTCTCTCGAAAGAGGATGAACGAAATGTGGGGGATGCTCCTGAGCCCAAAAATATTTGTTTGCGGAATCATAGTCACAACGCTTCTGCTGGCGCCTTCCTGTCTGGTTGCCCTGAACAATTCCGGTGGATCAGGCCAGGCACTTCATAATCCTGCCAACGGGTTACAGGAGATCAATTTGCCGTTCACTTCTCCTCCCGCTTATACATTCAGCTATGGAATAAAATTTGTCGGAAACTTTACCGTGGGAAAGGGTCCGATGGGGATGGCGTACGATCCTCTCAATAACTACATTTACGTTGCCAATTATTTCGGTTCAAACGTCACAGTCATGAACGGCACCAAAACGGTAGCTTCCGTAAACGTAGGTACAAAACCGGAATCAATAAGTTTCGATGCCTCGAACGGCTACCTGTACGTGGCAAATTCGGCTAGCAATAATGTGTCATTGATCAACGGGACCACCGTGGTTCATACAATAGGGAAAATTCCTGCCCCCGTTTTTGACACTTATGATCCTGCAAACGGCTATGTGTACGTAGATGATAGTTCAGACAACAATGTTACTGTCATAAACGGAACGAGTATTGTCACGAGTATTGTATCAAAGGGAGACCCTTGTTCTTCGGGATATGATCCTTCGAGTAACACAATCTACGTCGCTGATTTTACGAGCGGAAACATCACCTTGATCAGAGGCATTAACGTGATCGGTAACGTGACTCTGGGAAGCACAGTGTCCCCGTATGGAGTGGATTATAATCCATTGAACGGGTATATGTATGTATCTACTGGAGACACAAACCTATCGGTCATATCCGGGACGAGACTTTTGCGTAACATCAGCATTGGATCTTCTTTCGCTTTTACCGCATTTGACCAGGCTGACGGCTTGATATGGACTGATAACTACTACTCCAATAGTGTCAGCATAATTGATAACTCTTCCTTAGTGGGCTCATTTGCAATCAAGAGTTCAAGTCCCGACGGCGCAGTTTTTAGCCCCTATTCCGGCTATATGTACATTGCAGACAGGTCTTCAGGTAATGTGACCATCTTCAGCACTCCTACGCTGGTATCGTTTCAGGAGACCGGATTACCCGCCGGTACTCCCTGGACTGTCGTATTCAACGGTAGTTCCCAGTCAACCGGCAACGCGAGCATGAGATTCGGGGAGAATTACGGATCGTTTACCTACAATGTCACCACCCCGATTTACGGTGCTGCAGGAGTCAGGTACACCACCTCATCTCCCGGGTCAGTTACAGTGGGCAAAACGATGATTACTTTACCTGTGCCCTACACGACGCAATACTTGCTTGCAATCAATTCCACTCCTTCTGGCTCCGGGAAGTTTACGCCGTCGTCAGCTTCATGGGTTAACTCTACCACCGTGGTAGCCATTCGCGCCATTTCCAATCCAGGATACAGGTTTTCATACTGGTTTGGAACCGGGAAAGGGAGCTACACAGGAAATAATGCTACTGCCAACGTTACCATGTCTTCACCTCTCAACGAGATTGCCTACTTCTCCGGTTTCACTTACACCGTCACCTTTGAGGAAGTGGGACTCCCATCCGGAACCGTGTGGTCAGTAACCTTTGGGGGAATGCACGTGAAAACCACTGGAACGTTCATTTATTTTGAAAAAGTGAATGGCACAGATAGCTTCGTTGTGCCCAGTGTATCTGGTTACGCGATGTCACCATCCTCAGGGAATATCACGGTCTCAGGTGGTAACGTTACTGAGCCCATAATTTTCAGTTCAACAAACCCCATAGTCGGATTAGAGGGATTTGTAACCTCTCAGATATTTCTTGAGGCACTGGTTGTCATCCTGTTAATCGCACTGATCTATTCTACTGTGAGAAGAAAGCGTAAGAAGGTGGTAAACGCAGGGAAACGTTGACTGATCCTGCGCAGTACTTTTGCTGGTGGCGCCATTCTGTCATGTACCCACTCACCGCTCAGGGAGTGGATGTTCAGTTCCAGATGTGCAATATACCTGTCGGAACTAAGTGGTTACAGATTCTCCTGCAAGCGGCCGCATAGCATGCACGCATTGTTGCACGGCCTGTCACGACTTGCTCTGGTACGAAAAACTGTACAACGGATAGGTGCATTTCAGGAGTGGCTTAAAGATCAGGTGGCGGAAGAAGCCAGGTGTGTCTCAAAACATATTCAGGGCTTCCTTGGCCTCATCTGTCATAAGCGACGGGTTCCATGGGGGATCCCACACCAGTTCCACGTCTGCGGCCTCCACTCCGCTCAGGTTTTCCACAACTCTCTGGGCCTCAGAGAGAATCCAGGGAGTAACAGGGCAGGTGGGGGCAGTCATAGTCATCTTGATGTAGACCCTGTCACCACTGATCTGAACTTCATAGATGAGGCCAAGGTTTACCACGTCCATCCCGATTTCCGGATCCGATACCTCCTTCATGGCCTCAAGAACCTCTTCTTTAGTTACCATTGAATTTATGAAGTAACAGGTGTATTTAATCATTGGCAGTGTCTGTTTTATCGGCTCTAATACGCATAAAAGAAATCATTATGACAAAGTACCCGATACAACCAGCAGGAAAAAATTGTCGATGCTGACCTCGGTGTTGAAATCCAGGCTGTTCGCCGTGGTTGTCATGATATGGCTCGTTGTTGCATCCTTGATGGCGGTAGCCTCACCGCTGGGTGAGCCACAAGTCACCTATGGGAGTGTACCGAATTATTCCGTTATTCTTCTCACTGGAGTCAATGGAACAGAAGTCTCAGCTTATACCCAGATAATCAATCAGACCGGAGTCGGAGCTGCTGATGCACCCGTCTCATATTCCCTCTCATATTTCAGCGGCCAGTCCTGGGACCTGCTGAGCACAGGCAATGCAGGGGTCACAAACGCATCCGGATACCTGCATTATGATGTTCCCGGACTTTTCCAGGGGCAGATATTCTCGCTTCAAGAGAGAGCCTCTCTTGATGGAAGATCATATAGCACCACATCAGTCATATTCCAGATGCTTCCCAATGCATCAGGGAACATTTATTTTCCTCCCATCAGTGATATTGTCACTGTGACGCCGGTGGTTGACGGCGCCGACCACTCACTTTATTCGCTTCACCTCTGGGAGATCCCGGGATCAGGCTCCCGTAATCTTACTGTCAGTTACGCTGTTTCACCAACCTCCTATGGTGCCTTTGATGCCGTGGACCAGGGATACCACGCCGGAAGCAAATTCCTGGCAAACATCACCTTTGCCAACGAGGCCAATGTCCCCACGCCACTTCAGATTTATGCCAAACCCTGTTTCTACGCCGTAAATGTCAGCAGCAATGGTCATAGGTACGGTGGATCTATTTTCGGCCCCTTATATACTCATGCTGTGGAATCGGCGTTTTCAGTCAATTTCATCGAAGGGGTCAGCTCAACGCTGATTATATTCTGGCCCATGGTTCTGGCATTGATACTTGCGTCCGGCCTCCCTGGAGAGGAACACAGGTTCCAGCGGAGACTTCTCAATGGAATCAAATTTCCGTCAGGGGGTCGCAATTCATGGAAATTTCTCATGGTTACAGGAGTGGCATTTGCAGCCTCATTGCCGCTCGTTGTCATCTCACAGGCAGTGTCTTATGGGTATTCGATGGAGGCCTATGCCACGGCACCTTCGTTCGCCGCATTTCTTGGATACTTCCTGTCAATGAGTGCCATCTGCTTCCTTGCGGCTGCAATTGTATCGCTTCTCAATACGTCCGGAATCCGCAATTCCCGCCTATTCAAGGGGAAAAAAGTTACAGGCAGGGGCAGTTACTGGGGGATATTTGCTCCTGTCTACGCTCTCTGTTATTATTTCGCTTTAGTGAACAGCAACGGTTTCCTGTGGTTCAATAGCGGATCCAGAGTGGCAGGGTTGGTGGTGACCTCAGATCTGTTTTACCCGCTCTCAATGGAATGGCTCTATGGAATGTCTCTGACGGGGAATCTCTTCTTTGGCTATCCTTACACTTTTCAGCCTTCAGCTTACGGGATAGGCCTTGAAACCATTTCACTGCTGGTATCTGTGTGGGTCACGATAGTCCTGGTGATCCCGTTCCTAATCATGAGGAGGCGGGAAGACAACAGTTCAACCGGGCAACCGTGATAAATGTCTTCGGCAGATTCTGGTGAATCCGGAATGAAGATTCAGTAGTATTCCGGATTCAGCCTCGGCATGAACGCATTCCTTACAGATTCAGATATGAGGTCTCTCCTCGTAAGCCTGTTTTTGGTGATCTTCCCCACTATGCCCTCCTTTCCACCGATGCCGGATTCTCCATACAACCTCCCGAAAGCCTCCGACATGTTCATCCCATTTTTCACGGTTTCAACAATGCTGTCGGGTACCTGGAATCCGCTGCTTGCTCCAACGGTAATCTTGCCGAATCGGTCACGCACAGAGCACACATGGAAATCCAGGTAACGGTCGCTGGCAGGGTCCATGAACAGTCCGGATTCGATGCCGATGGAGTAGTCAAAATCGCCTCCGTGGCGCCTGGATCTCATGGAGGCCCACTCAAACGTCTCAAAACCGAAGGGTTGATCTCCCGGCAGCCCGTCACAACCGTCGGACTGAATCTTAACGTTGCTGAATATGCCGGATAGAAACTCCTCCACGGCAGAAACCTTAAGCCTGTTATCGGTGCAGACATAGACCGCGATCTCCCTGAGCCTGTGCCCATGGGCGTCTATCTGCCCGTCGATTATCCTCGTCGAACTCACAGGGAAAAGATCCTCTGCGATCACATACGGAACCCTGATTATCCTGAGCTCATTGAGTCCCCTTTCTCCCCTTTCCTCGTTGATCTTCAATGCTGTGGGATAGGTTTCGGGAGAAACCACAATGGTCCTGTATTCGGCTGAGACAGCCGAACTTCCAAAAGTGCTGTCGAGAGGCTTAACTTCGTAGTTGTCTGTGATGGATGACATGAATTCCCTGAGTGCAGAGAGCCGCTTCTCATACCGAATCCTGTCATAGATCTTGTATTTCTCCAGATATTGATCGGTGGTCAGACCTACTATGACATGATCCCCTGTTCCGACGGCCGCCTCAAGTAGTTTCCTGTGACCGTCATGAAGAATGGCGAATGTGCCTCCAACTACTGTCGACATCTGAATCCTTACTTATGCAGTGTTCCTGGTGCGGGTTACCTGCTTACCTCAATGGCTTTTACCTCCATATCGATTACTGAGGCCAGCCTCTTGATGGCCACCGGAATGTCATCATCGGACGGGAACGTGAAATTGAGCCTCATACCGTCGTACTTTATTTCTTCCGGATAGAAGGAAGCTCCACTGATATAGGTGACCTTGTTCTCGATGGCTCTGGCTATCATCTTCGATGTGTTTATCCTGCCACCGAGTGTTGCCCAAACAAACATCCCCCCCTCAGGCTTAGACCAGGAAGCCCACTCTGGGAAGCTGTCTTCAAGGGCCTTAAGCATGATGTCACGCTTTCTCCCGTACATCCTGGCAACCTCGGGAATCTTCCTCTTCATGATCCCGCGCTTCAGGTACTCGGCAGCTATGAATTCCGTAAGGGTGCTCCCGGAAAGCTCCAGTCCCTGCTTGAGCAGGTTGATTTTGCCCACAACACTCTCGTCTGCACTCACGAATCCTATCCTCAGCCCGGGCGACATGATCTTGGAAAAAGTACCGAGGTAAATCACGCGGTTGTCATTCGTCATGCTCTTGAGATTGGGCAGGTGATTGCCGGAGAACCTGACATGCCCGTAAGGGTTATCCTCCACTATGGGCACATTGAAGTCAGCGGACAGATCAATGAGGTGTTTCCTCCGCTCCATGCTCAGCGTGTAACCTGAAGGATTCTGGAAGTTTGGTATCACGTAGATGAACCTGGGCATTTTACCCTCGGTTCTGTGTTTCTCCAGTGAGACCTGAAGCAGGTCTGTCCTCATGCCCTGCTCGTCCATGGCTATCCCCTCCATCCTGATGCCGCATGCCCGGAAGGCAGAGATCGCGCCTATGTAGGTGGGAGACTCAGTTATGACAAACTCATCCTGGTTTACCAGTATCTTTCCCACAGAGTAAAGTGCCTGCTGGGAGCCGGTGGTAACGATGATGTTACCCGCCTGGGTCCTGATGCCCTCCATCTCGCCAAGGAATATGGCGAGCTGCTTCCTCAACTCATCGTATCCACCTGTGTTTCCATACTGGAGAGCGAGTGGACCATAATTCTCCAGGACATAATCCGAGATTTCCCGTATCTCATCAACAGCAAAGCTGCTGGGGTTGGGCATGCCTCCTCCAAGGGAGATCATTCCAGGCTGTGAAGCATATTTGAGGAGTTCCCTTATTTCGGATGGCCTGACGTTATCCATGATGTGTGAGAACTTGAATTCCATGGACAAGAGAGGCTTAGAGGCATTATAAACCTGCCCCAGAAAAGATCAGTGATGTGGCTGCAATGTAGCCCGGATTCCACATCTTGGCCCGGCATTCCAATGAGAAACTATTTTATAATTCGTAAGATGCGACTACGATGGAAGTTACAAGGGTCACCTGGAAGATAAGCGTTCTAGGTGCACTGGGAGCGGGAAAAAGCTCAATCATATCCAGGATGATTTATGACTCCGATGGAAGTGCGGCCCAGCCCCGCAGCATCCAGAAAAAGACCCTCAGCTTCCTGAGAGACGGCAAGAAGGTGATAGCGGACCTCCTCTTTCTTGAGCTCGATGAAGGCAAGAACAATGAAAAGCTCATCATGGGCTCAAACGCGATCATCGTGGTGTGTGACCTCACGGATTTTGCAAGCCTCACGTCAGCTGAATCCACCTTCAAGAACCTGAGAAAATTCAACTCCAAATCTCTCACCTATCTGGTCGCCACCAAACTGGACAGAAAATACGAAGCAGCATACTGGACCGATGAACTGGATCGCATCAGCGGGAGAGATGGCATAAAATATTTTCTCGCGAGTTCAAGAACCGGAGAAGGCGTCGGTGATCTGATCAATTCACTTACATCCAACCTCATTGAAAGATTCCTCGGCAAGAAGGAAAAAAATGCATAAGGCAGTCTGCGGCGGGATTGCATTCAACATTAAGGGCGGCAAATCGCCCACCCATCTCCATGGAAAGTATTCGGTGGGAAAAGTCTCCGGTGATAAGCTCATCCTGAAGCCGCTTGAGGCACTTTACCTCTTCAGCAGGCAGAAAATAGGCCCGGAGAACAGAGATCTTGACGGGATGTATGCCCTGCTCCCGGTGCTTCTTGGGGAGGATGAATTTCTTTACAGGTACAGGGTATTCGAGCATCTCAAGGCTTCAGGTTTCCAGGTCAACGTGGAACCGGACGCCATGTACTTCAGGCGAAGAGGGGAGAATACCAGCAGAGGACCCCTTATGGTGCGCATGGAGTCGATGGCCGACAGTTTTGTGGAGATATACCGCAGGGCACCATGCATCTATGCCGTGGTGGATGAGCAGGATGACATGACCATATACGAGGTTACGAGGACAGAACCTTCAGGGCAGAGAAAGGACAGCTGGCCCGAATCATTGGAATGCAGGAAGGCGGGAGACCGTTATGTTGTGCCCTCAACCTCACTGCCTGACTGGTTCGGAGAAGAGATGGGCGACGCCAGGGTGCTCAATGCCACAGAGATGAGGGCACTGGCTGCGCTGGTTCCGGGCAGCCGGGGCATGGGTGCAGGCAGTATGGCAAAGGAAGAGCTTTTGGACAGGGTTTTCGCTGACATGGTTTCCAGGGGGTGCATTGTTAAGACCGGATTCAAGTACGGTTCCAACTTCCGCGTCTATTCCAGGAGCATAGAAGACCACGCGGAGATGCTCCTTTCCGTGTTCGACACCGATGAATGGTTCAAGATAAGCAGGGCGGTCAGGGTTGCCCATGCAGTGAGGAAAAAGATGGTATTTGCAGGCATTGTGGAAAATGCCCTGCGTTACATACAGGTTGAAAGGGTCAGGGACTTTTCCGGAAAAGTATCTCAGGAAACCTCGTGAGAAAGTTTCCGGAATACCTCCGGCAATTCCGCTTTCTTTCCATCAGGTCCAAGCCAGACTGCTATGGTCTCTCCAGTGCAGAACTCGCTGCCGTCTGCTGACGATACTATCCTGTGCCTGAATGTCACGCTTGTCCTGCCTGTCTTCTGGATCCAGGTTTCCTGCATGATACTGTCGAAAAGCGTTATTGATTTCCTGAAATCTATGGATACGTGGGCAAGCACGAAATTCACGGATTCCGGGTTGAAGTCCAGCTCCATGTCCATGAAGAAATTTATCCTGCCCATTTCAAAATACGAGAGATATACTGCATTGTTAACATGCCCCAGGCTGTCAAGGTCCCGGTATCTCACCTGGAGGCTGATTCTGGAAACATTACCTGATGCTTTCAAGGAAATCCCTCACAATGGTGAAAAATCTCTCGGGTTTGTCGAGATAGACCGCATGGCCAGCGTTTTCCACAGTGACGAGTTTTGAGCCTGCGATGAGGTCATGGAGTTTCCAGCCTCTGGAGAGCGGAATCACGGGATCGGCCTTGCCCCAGATGATGAGCACCGGTACCTCAACGCGGCTCAGCAGGTTCTCCACATTCCCGTACGCCGGAGCTATGAGGATCCCTGCCACAATGCCCTTCACGTTCGCCGTCATTGCAGCCAGGGCGATGCCTCCTCCCATGGAAGGGCCAGTGATTATTACCCTGTCAAGTTGCATTTCCTCTATGAGGTTGCTGACAAAGCTGCTGTAGGCATCAGGGGCCTTGCCAGGATCATAAGACATAGATGGCTCTGTCCTGCCGTATCCCGGATAGTCGACTGCCACGACGCGATATCCGTACGATGAAAATTTCTCCATGGCTCCTATGTCAACCCAGTTTGACGAGGAAAAACTCATTCCATGGAGAAGCAGTATGGTCCCATGTACAGGCTCCCCGCTGGAAATGTAATGGATCTTTGTCCCGCCGAGTCCAATAAAACTGTCTTCGTGCACCATCTCAGTGGTCAGACTTGGGCCTCAAAGTCCTCTATGGAGTACTTGAATTCACTATGGTCCTTTATTGTTCCGCGGTTAATGAGGACTTCCCTGGCAAGGAGCCAGTAAATCACCGCAAGTGACCTCCTTCCCTTGTTGTTGGTGGGAACAACGACATCCACGAACGCTGTCTTGTTATTCGCATCGCAGAGTGCTATTATGGGCAGGCCGATCTTGATGGCCTCATTCATTGCCTGCGTGTCTGCAAGCGGGTCCGTTATAACTATCACGTCAGCCTCGATATGGGTGCTGAGCTGAGGATTTGTGAGTGTCCCGGGCACGAACCTTCCTGCGATGCCCCTGGCCTCAACAACCTCCGAAAATTTGCTGACAGGCCTGAAGGCGTACTGTCTCTGAGCAACCACAAGTATGCGTCCCGGCTCAAACCTGGACAGCATCTTGCCCGCGGTGATCAGAGTCTGGTTGGTCTTCTTGAGATCAAGAATATAAAGCCCGTCGTTCCTTATCTTGAAGATGTACTTCTCCATATCCTTGGATTTGACCTGGGTACCAATGTGAATTCCTGATTTCTGGTATTCTTCCTCTGACATCAACTGAACTTCTGCGCTCATCGGATCACTTTGCAACTAATGGAGGGCATATTAGATTCATATATAACAGTTGACGGTTTTCGTAACTGGTCAGTATTGTGTGGCAGGTGGAGTCGGCCTGGTTTAGCTTTCCTGATCAATTTGGGAACGTCGTTTATGAAGTTCTTCTTCCTCAGCTTTGAGGTATAGTATATTGAATAGAGTTTCGTATAGATTTCAGCACCTCTCTCTGATCTGGATCCGCCGGATGTCTTCCCATATATCACAGAGGGTCTGAGAGCCCTCTCAGCCCTGTTGTTTGTCGGTTCGACATCGGGGTTGATGACGAACTGGAACAGCCATTCCTTCCTGCGCTTAAGAAGATTCTTCACAAACTTGCTGCATCTCGAATGATCGTAATCGGAATCCAGCAAGAACACGAGCTTGTGGTATAATTTTTCAATATCTTCCTTCGTGCCATGGCCATGATATCCCTTCGCCTCCTTGAATACTGCCTGGAGGGATCTCTTTATCCTTCCACCCTCATCGCCGTAGAAATCCTCAAGCTCCTTTGCATCGCATATGATGTGGGACCAGCAGTACTGCTGATCATTGTGCGTCTTGGATGCCAGTGTTTCGAAAGCGGAATGCCTGTCATGTACATCGG
>JAKAAY010000015.1 GCA_021802055.1 Thermoplasmata archaeon | reverse complement strand
AGCTGTTCATGGGACAGGGTATTGTAATATTCATCCAGTGATTTCTTCTTCCTGTGGAATGAAATGTATTCCACACCATTGTTGATCATGTCATAGACAAGTGTGATGTATTTGTGCCCCTTCCTGTGGGATTTTTTGTCAATGCCATAACATGTGTGTGGCCGCTCTTCCTCTCCCTTTTCACTGCCCGATCAAGGATGTTCCATGCCTGGTTCCATGATAATTTCATGATGTCAGTGAAATTGTATGTGTCAATATTCTGGAGCATCCTTATGGATCTTGTTTCGAATCTCAGCGTGAATCTGCATCTCTTCTCTGTCCATGGCATCACCACCTCTATGATGCTATGTCCCTAGCAGGATACCCCTGACCGGAGATACATGGATGAATGCCATGAATTCAATGCTGTCAAGATCCTGACAAACAATAAGTGACCGTGGTTCTTCTATATATTAAGATGGAAAAAATGGGTTGGGGGAGGTTAATACCAGCCCCTCAGCTTCATTGCTTCAGCGACGCGCTTCACGGAGATTGTATAAGCAGCGGTTCTTGGGTCGACCTTGAGCTTCTCTGATGAGTCAAGGACCTGCTTAGTGGCCTCGGTAAGCTTCTGATCCAGCCTGCTGTAGACCTCTTCTTCTGTCCAGTAGTAACCAGAAACATTCTGGGCCCACTCGAAGTATGAGACAGTTACCCCGCCGGAATTAGACAGAAAATCCGGCAACAGAAGGATCCCATTCTTATGGAATATTTCATCAGCTTCGGGAGTGGTTGGACCGTTGGCCAGTTCCAATATCACCTTGGCGTGTATGCTATTTGCATTTTCGCCAGTAAGCTGGTTTTCAATGGCAGCAGGTATCAGGACGTCAACCTTAAGCTCCAGGAGTTCCTCGTTGGTGATCTTCTTGCTCCCCGGGAACCCTACAACGGATCCTGTCTTCTTCTTGTGGGCGAGAATATCCTGGAAGTTTATTCCCTTCTCTAAATATATCCCGCCAACCGTGTCGGAAACTGCTACTACCTTTGAACCGAACATCTCCTGAACAAGTTTTACCGCAAACTGCCCTGCATTGCCAAATCCCTGCACAGCAACGGTTGCCTTGGAAAGATCCATGCCTTTCCTCTTTGCCGCCTCTCTGAGGACGTACATCCCGCCTTTCGCAGTTGCGTCACCTCTCCCAAGGGAACCTCCGATCTCTATGGGTTTGCCGGTAATAACACCCGGCGAGGATTTCCTGACAATATTCTCATATTCATCCATCATCCATGCCATAATCTGTGGAGTTGTGTAGACGTCCGGAGCCGGAATGTCAACCTCTGGCCCTATGAATTCGCCGACTGCTCTCACATAGGCCCTGCTGAGTCTCTCCAGTTCCCCGGCACTCAACTTCTTCGGATCACATATAACTCCCCCTTTTGCGCCTCCAAGCGGAATATTTACGATCGCCGTCTTCCAGGTCATCCACGCTGCAAGGGCCTTCACGGTTGAAAGACTTTCCTGGGGGTGAAATCTGATGCCTCCCTTAACAGGCCCCCTGGCTCCATTGTAGTGCACCCGGAAACCGGTGAATACTTTGGTCTCTCCGGAATCCATTCTTACGGGGATTCTGAACTGAAGGATCTGCTGTGGTTCCTTTAGTAGTTCCAGAGCCGTTTTATCCAGGTTTATCACTTTAGCTGCCTTTTCCAGTTGCTTCACAGCTATGTCGAAAGGATCAAGATCCTCGATTGATTTTTGTTGCTGCATGTTATCATCCTGCCACTTAAGGCCGCCGGTCATCTCGTGTGCGATATTTAACTTATTCACGGTTATATGAGGTGTGAGAAGCGACATCACCAGGTTTAAGTCCTGTCTGAATGCTTCTCACCCAATGATTAAATCGGATGTTTCTCTAATCAATTATGACAGACGATCTGCCTGAAGTCAGAAAGGGCCATCCATATGTAATGCATGACATGCTCAGATCTGTATCATCCAGTATCGCCAAGGTTTCAGAATACATGAAGAACTTCGATGCTGGAATAATGAAGGGTAACCTTAACTTCACAGGTAATGGAACCGCATTTCATTCCGCTGAAGTTGGCTCTTATTTCCTGCGTGAAACAGACCGTCCGTCCTGCTGCATACAGGCATACGAACTTGAGAATTATGGAAATGCAGATGGAACCCTGGTGGCCGTATCGCACAGTGGTAAGACAAAATCTACGCTGGATGCCATGCTGAAATATAAGAAGAAGGCGGTGACCATCGGGATCACACATGATGCAGACTCCCCGATTTCAAGAGAATCTGATTACTCAGTAGTGTTGCCGGGCAGGGATTTGAGTCTCTGCAATACCAAGGCATTCTTCGACAATGCACTTGCAGTCATGCATATGTCGTCTGCCTATTCCGCTTTCAACCCTGGGCTGGATAAGATAGAGTCTGATATTGTCAAAGTCATATCCTCCTGCGAGGGGAGTGCAAAGGAAATCATAAGTAATATGCCCACTCCGGAACACATGTATGTGCTGGGAGCTGGGCCCAACTACTATGGTGCCCGTGAAGCAGCACAGAAGATAAAAGAAGCTGCTCACATACCTGCAGAGGGAATTGAACTGGAGGAATTCAACCATGGCTGCACTGCAGTCATGACAGAGAAGACTGCCATAGTGCTCCTTTGCAATCCGACCGTGGACGAGAGAGCCATGGAAATAATCAGAGCCTCAAGGCACGTAGGATCTCCAACACTGACCATCAATGGCGAGGGTGATTACAACGTGGATATCATGGAGCCGGAATCAGAGAATTTCTCACCCCTCTATAACATGGGCCCGCTTTACTTCCTGGCATATTACCTTGCGCTGAAGGTGGGAGTAAACCCCGACCTACTGCGCTTTGAAGACCCCAGGTACAGGGCATATGACAATGAAGTGTTCCCTCCGGGGACTCACTGAAGGTCACAAAATTTCATCCTGTAAACATATATGTGGCTGAATGTGATCCGCTATGGATCGTTATGATGCAGGCTGACACAGAGGTTCACAAGGGTCTTGAAGGAGTAATCGTAACAGAGTCATCAGTTGGGTTTGTAGACGGACAGGCTGGAAGGCTTGTATACAGGGGATATAATATAGAGACTCTGGCCGACAATTCAAATTATGAGGAAGTTGCTTATCTGCTCTTATATGGGCACCTGCCAAATGCCAAGGAATTCGAGAACTTCAGGGCGAGGCTGAGAACCACGATGGATCTGAACGCAGATGTTGTGGCCCTCATCAAGTCTATTGCTCCTAAGGCTCACCCCATGTCTGTTCTCCGGACGGTGGTTTCATTCATCGGTGCACAGGACCAGAAGAGCAATAGCACGGATCTCAGGGATCAAGAGGAGATGTCTCTGAAGTTAATGTCAAAGCTTCCTGCAATCGTAGGAACCATTTCCAGGGCTTCTAAGGGCCAGGACGCCATAAAGCCCGATCCAGAACTGAGTTATGCGGCGAATTTCCTGTATTGCAGCACCGGAAAAAGGCCAGATAAGGAGCACGAGAAGATCATGGACACCTGCCTGATCCTTCATGCAGACCATGGAAGCAATGCCTCGACCTTTTCCGCTCTTGTCACCATTTCTACCCTTGCAGATATGTATTCGGCCGTCACCTCAGCAATCTCAACCCTGAAGGGCCCCCTTCACGGCGGTGCAAATGAACTGGCCCTTGAAACCATAAAGAAGGTAGCAAAGCCGGAAAATGCCGAACATGTGCTGTCTGAAATGCTGGCAAAGAAGGAGAAAATTATGGGATTTGGGCACAGGGTTTACAAGGTATATGATCCCAGGGCAAGAATACTGAAGAAGTACGCCGAGTCCGTTACAAGGAGAAACGGGAAGGAGGATCTCTTCAGAACTGCCGAGCAGATGGAGAAGGTGATGATATCCAAGCTGGGAGAGAAGGGAATTTTCCCCAACGTGGACTTTTACTCCGGAATGGTTTATGACTCACTGGGATTCGACAGCAGGATGTTTACGCCCATCTTTGCACTGGCAAGAATCGCCGGATGGACCGCCAGATCTCTTGAGTATATCAGGGACAATAAGCTCTTCAGGCCCAAGGCAAAGTACATCGGTGAAGCAGGGCCGAAGGAATATGTTGGGATTCAGAAACGCTGAATCCCGATGTACAGATACGACAGAATAATCCGGAGGAACCATGGGCACTACCATGATTCTTCCGCCATTGTATTGGGGATAGACAGCAGTGGCCTTCCCGTATCCCTGGCTGAAAAAGACTTCTCCGGCCATCTTTTAGTTCTGGGGAAGAGCGGCACAGGAAAGTCAAACCTCATTTCGAACATTATCTCTGAGTTAATTCAGAAACAATCCACCGTTGTTCTCATCGACCCCCATGGGGACCTGATGGAAAACCTGGTTCAGAACCACACTGCCAGTACTCTGTACGTGAGTCCATTCAGTTCCAGAGATGGCAGGCATGTGGGATTCAACGTCCTTGGCGATGTGAAGACCGAGATGGACGCGGAAATCACCAGCCAGTGGATAAAGGAGATTTTTGCCATCTCTTCAGACCTATCCGGAAACACCTGGGGACCCAGAATATCGCTTGTACTCGGTTCACTGGTCAAGGAATTCCTGTATCAGAACCCCGGCGCCAACCTTTCTGACTTCTCCATCTTCATAACCAACAGGAATGCCATTCGAAAGCTCATCTCTTCATCGAAGAACAGGGAATTGAGTGAATTCCTGCTGATGCAGCAGAGCAACTGGAGCAGGTGGGTGGAATATGTGTCAAGCAGTCTGAATAAACTGGTTCCAGTCCTGTCAAACTCCCTCACCAGGGGGATGGTATCTTCCCGGCATGATTCAGTGGATTTGCAGGAACAAATTGCAATCCACCCGCGATTGATAGCCATAGACTGCTCCAAAAGGAAAATGCCAGAGGAAACGGGAAGAATTCTCTCATTGCTCATGCTGATGAAGATCTGGAACATTCTTCTGAAGAACGGAAAGCCGGACAACCCCGTCTTTATTGCAATAGATGAGGCACACAATGTGCCATCGGTGATACTGGAGAGGATGCTGAGTGAGGGGAGGAAACTGGGGATAAGGCTGATCCTTGCGACGCAGTTTCTTTCACAACTGGGAAAGAGTTTTATCAGTTCCATAGAAGGGAATGTCAGGAACTTCGTAAGTTTCAGTGTGTCACAGGACGACGCAAGGATTCTGGCGAAGGAAGTCCCCGACAGGAGGATCCAGGAAAAGCTCATGGATGTCCTCATAGGCCAGAGGTCTCACAATGCGGTCATATGGACTTATAACAATACGGGTTTCCATGGCCCTACCCACCTGAGGCCGGACTATAAGCCATCTGTCCATTCCCTGCAAGAAATGGAGGCCGTGTTGGACGCGTTAATTTCTCAATTTGGTGAATTACGGGAAGAGCATGAGATGATCGAAGAATCGCCTGGGATGCATGAACAGATGGTCGAAACCCTGAGGCGGTTTTTGCTACGTAATGGTATCGAGCTAAGGACTGGTGAGAAGATTTCCGGCTTTATCCCGGACGGAATATTCCGCTACAACGGCACGGATTACGTGGTGGAGGTTGAGGTTTCGGATCTCTCAAGAAGCTACAGGGTGCTGGAAAAAATTGCACGTTATTCAGGCAGGAAGCTTCTACTCCTGGCACCAGAAGGATCTTCTGAAACAACTTACAGAACCATCTTCGGAGCAATAAATTTCACGGACAACAACGGGCTCTTTATGGAAAATGGGCCGTCGAAGAACGGCTCATCCATACGATACAGCGACATGGGTGAATTCTTCTCGGGTATCTACATTGTTGAATGCAGGGGGCAGAGGCTGTACCTGTCCCTATACAGCAGACTCCAGCCGTTTTCTGTCAGGGACCTGCTTGGACCCGGCACTCCGGAGAAAAGCATGAGCCGGACGGATGCAGGAAAAATTGCGCTTGAGATCCTGAAAGAAATGACCAGATCGAGGGTATATGCCGCAGATAAAAGATCGTACCGAAAGCCTGATCACATGTCGGAACCAGTCTTTGCTTCATTGATTGACCGGATTGAGGGGAACCTGATAACACCGGGCAGCCTATTCTACGCGGCAATAGAAAAATAAATTTCCGGCAACTAAAAATGGTGCTGTGCTTGGAGGCATTTCATGGAAATCGATGTACTATCATTTTATAGCTCGTGAAATCAAAAGGTTATTATCATCTTTGTTGCTTTACAATCTATGGAAGCCAGGATCGAAAATAACGGAGATTTTTACCAGGAAACGTACAGGTTTGTCAAGGATCATGCAGCGACCAATAACGACTTTATAAACAGGTTTGCACGTGGGGACATAACCGAAGAGGAGTTCAGGAGATTTTCCGTTGAGTTTTATCATTTTACAAGAGAGTGGCCCTCCATACTGTCCATACTGCTTGTAAACACGCCAGAGGAATCTGACGCTGAAAACCTCACGACGATACTTGTCTCTGAACTTGGAGATGCAGACCCGAAGAAGAGGCATGAGTTGCTCTACAGGAAATACCTGAGAAGCCTAGGTCTCGACCCCGCCGAGATAGTAAGGAAGAGGAAACTCCAGTCGACTGCCGCATGGCTCGACGGCATGAGAAGATACTTCGCGTCAGATTATTTTGAGGCTCTGGGGGCAGAATTCGGGCTTGAGAACATGGCCATTCCCATGTGGGATAAGATCCTTGCGGGTTTTGAAGTATGGGTAAAGAAGCATCCGGAATATAAGAAGATGGACATAGAGTATTTCACCTTCCACAGGGAACTTGAAATACATCACGAGGAAGCCATGGCTGACGTCCTCGGTGCCCACAAGAACGACCCGCAGGCCAGGAAGAACTTCAGGAGTGGAGCCGATGGCATCCTGAAGCTAGAAGAGAAGTTCTGGCTCGGACTATCCGATAACAGAAACTGACCGGGAAACCGGATCAGTTTCATACCCAGCAAACATTATTACTGCACTGATGATCCACTTTTTCCTGGAAACGTGGATTAATGGGCAACGGCTTTTCAATCATACTGGCGGTTATAAATGAAGAAAGCAACATCCCTCCGTTGATAGCCAGAATTGACTCGCTTGTTGCCAATGGCAAACTCACTGACCTGAAAGACATCATATTTTGCGATGGCGGAAGCACCGACAGGACCCTTGAAGTCATAGACGCTCTCATCCGCGAGGGTAAGCCATATTCCGTGGGGATTGAGCACCAGAAAATCAGGCCTGGCACTGCCCCTGCAACCCTGGAAGCTCTGCACCTCGCCACCGGTAACGACATTGTTGTAATGGACGGAGATCTGCAGCACCCTCCTGAGGTGCTGGTGGATCTCATCGCGGAGAAATCAAAGGGATTTGATCTCGTGGTTGCATCCCGCAATACTCAGGGCGGAAAGGTTGAAAGGACAATGGCGAGAGCGATTATAAGCCGCGGGGCTGAATTTCTGGCGAGGCGGGCCGTGGTTCAGGCTCGTGAAGTCAGGGATCCCATTTCAGGATACTTCATAGTCGGACGGAAGTACCTGGAGAATCTCAAACCCATGGGTGGGTTGTACAAGCTTCTGCTTTACGTAATGGCGGCGAATCCAGCCCTCAGAATATCTGAAATCCCATTCTCATTTGGCATGAGAGTCCATGGTGTTTCAAAACTCACACAGAGATCCACACATTTTCTAAGAAGATATATCAGGGAACTGAACCTGTACAGGCAGATCCAGAAAGAAGCAACTTCTCATTCACGGGTCACGTAGATTTTCCATACCAGCTTCATTGAGATGAAATAGTTGGGTACCAGTGCTATGGCGCTGCCGGCGAAATTCCCAAGAATTGGGGATATGCCGTCGAAGTGAAGCAGGACGTACTGGACAGAAATGGATACTGCGGCACCCAATATGTAAACAAGCTGGAATTTCATAAGGTTTATGAGTACAGACAAAGGCTTGCTTGCATGCATCCCCTGATTTCTTGTGGACCATCTGTCATTGACAAAGAATCCGAAAGTGACGCTGAGGAAATTGGCCGTAATTTCAATGGCCAGGAAAAATCCTATGCCCAGCAAAATTAGTCCGAAGGTGATGATGGCCTCTGAGACCAGAAACCCTCCTCCGCCAGTTACTACAAACTTTATCGCCCTGTTCCGGTTGAGTCTGTAAAAATCCTTAATTTTCAAAAATACGCTTTCCCGGTTATCCATTGGACCGTACCGACTCTATTCCCTGTTCCCGGAAATTTTCCATACAAGGTAATCACTTGAGAAGTAATTTATGAAGAAGCCAAACATTATGCCAATCAGGTTCGCTACGAGGTAATCTGGAAGAATGGCATAGTCCGTCAGTCCCACCGTGGCAGCCACGTTGACGGCAGATCCAATGCCTGTGAAGACATTGTATTTCAGCAGCCGCATCAGAATTGATCCGGACTTCCGGTCTGAGAAAGTCCACGAGTTGTTAAGCGTAAAATTCCATATGATGGAAGCTTCAACGGCTATTATGGAGGCTACGGGAAGGATAAGCAGGTGAAGGCCCGAAAAATAAAAACTGAACACGTTGTCCAGGAGGTAAAGCAACCCTTCGTTGACACCTATCCCGGTAACACCCACAAGAGCGAATTTAACCACCCGGAATTTCGAAAGGGTGAGGACAGACCATAGGTATGCAAGATAGGATTGTGGGGAGACGTGGGCATTCCTCCTTCTGGCATGAGCCTTCAGAGGGACCTCAGCAATGCGGGCAGAACGGTTCTTTATAACGATTTCCGCAAGCATGGTGCTTACGCCAGTTCTCAACTCTATATTTTCAAGAACCTCTCTGCGGGCTATGAAGACGTTTGAAAGCGGGTCCCTTATGCCAGACAGTTCTCTGACCAGGATCTTGGCGATTAAGGTTCTCAGTCCGGTTTTGCCTGATCTTGATCCTAATACGAGATCGTATCCTTCGAGGGCCTTGTCCAGCAGCACTGCCAGAAATTCCCCCGAAACTCTCGCAGAAGAGTCCACGACAAGGATATACTCCCCACTGGATCGCTGCATGGCCTCGTCAAAGTTTATAAGGAAGTCGCCAGAATTGCGTATCCTCAGTACTTTCAGCCTCTGGTTTAGCGAAAATTCGTTGAACTCAGGAGAAGTATTTTGATCTTCGATAATGACCAGTTCAGCGTCTATCCCCAGTTCCTCAAGTTTATCACCAAGCTTTTCTACCTGGGTCATTTCAGATTGAGGATGAATCTGCAAAGTTAATAATGTCATGATGGTACACTCGCTGCCGGTTGTTATGCCAGATTAAGGCAATGACGATGGAATATTTTAAATATGTTATGTCGCAGCCGGAAAGTGATAAAACAGAGATATACAAAAATTAAAAGGCAAAAAAAGGTGAGGAAAACCCTCACTCTTTCTTTGGAGGGAATATTTTCTTACGGTACATGTAGGTTATTCCAAGTCCCGCTGCTACAATTACTGCGGCTGCTATGCCAGCATCCAGTGCCAGGGCTCCGTTATTGTTGCCCGTTGTTGGGGGAGCAAAATTGCTGGTTGCATTCTGACTGTGCCCGTTCACTGTCAACGTAAATGGTGCAGAGAACGTGTAGGCTCCCAGGGAATATACAAAGGTCTGAAACTGATAGGTACCGTTAGCCAAATAAAGCGGGAATTCCAGCGGTGAGCTGACACTTGATAGATCAAGGCAGCAAGTAGAAACAACCTTTGAACTGAATGGAACGCCAAACGTCGGAACAACACCCCATTGAACTCCAGAAGGCAATCCGCTCTCAGAGAAATAGATGGGGTAAGACTTCTGCAATGTTACCTGCAGGTTCACATTCACATTTGCGTCTGTGATATTTATTGTACCGGTCTGGTTTTCAAATAAATATCCGTCGTAGGCTGCCAGGGAATAGGTATAGATTCCCGGGCTCAGCCTAGAGAATGAAGTCTCAGGATTACAGACAAAAGAATGCTCCAGTTCTTTGGTACTGTTCATCAACATGATGCCCCAATCAGGGACACCTTTCTGAATATCTGTAATGGTGAAATTAGCAGAATAGGTCTTTGGATTAGTGTGTATCGTAAGGGCAACACTGACGTTCGCTCCGCTCACAGTAAACTCTCCCAGAGATGGTGACAGATAATAATTCTGGATACAGGAGGAGGAGTGGTACAGATAGGTTCCATTGCTTAGACCTGTGACTGTGACAGTGGGAAGCGAGTCACTAAAATAGTTGTGTATAAAGCCTCCGGTCGGAGTCTCAAGTTCAATGCCATAAGACAGTGAAGATTCGTTAAGAACAGCAGGAGGATTGACGATAGTGAAGCTGGCGTCATAGGTAGTGGGTGCAAGCGAGTATTTAACAGCTACCGTGAGGGACGACCCGTTGACAATAAATGACCCATAGGTGGGGTTTGGTCTATAGTTTCCTGAAGTTCCTGCACAGAAGGAGTAAGACCCGTTGGGTAGCTTAAAGGTTAAATAGTTATCTCCCGGGAAACTCGTGTTCTGGTAGCATTGCCCAAACTGAATAGAGCGTGCGCCGACTGAGAAGGTCTGTTTGCCTGGCAGGCCATTTTCCTTGAACGTCACCGGGTAAAGCTTATCGAACGAGAACTTGAGGTTGACGGTACCGTTTGCACTGACTGAAAGGGCGCCGGAGCCGGGGGAAAGCGACGTACCAAAGGCGGAGGAAACAGAGTAGTCATAGGTGCCCGTCTCCAGCCCGCTGAAGCTCATTGAGGTGCCTGTAGACTGAACTTTTTGGTTATAACTTGAACTTACCCCAACCACCGATACATCCCATTCCCACACTACACCGTTGAAGAAGCTGGGGAGGTTGGTGATGTTGAAGTTCTCGTGGTACGAAGGAGCGGGTGTTGTGGTTGTGTTCGTGAAGAAAACATTCACAAACACGTTATTGCCATCGATTACAATTGACCCAGAAGATATGTTAGGCACATAAGAGTACTGGGGGTTATCTGCTTCCAAAGCGGCAAAATAAATGGTGCCGTTTGTTTCGGTAAAACTGATCACCGAGTTTGTGCTATACACAGTATTGGAAAGGAATGAGATGGATGTGCCATACGAGAGTTGCCACGTTGTTCCGACCTGAAGTCCAGTCTCCGTAAAATTGACGTAATACGATCCTGCCGGCAAGGCATCGGGCTTGTATTTACCTCCGGATACCGATACCTGTGAGATCCCGAAATCGGAGATCCCGTACGATGCAATCATCAGGAAAACAACGGCTATAGCAATTCCTGCCAGAACCGGTCTTTTCCAGTCTGAACGTGTTTTAGACATTAAGCAGGATAAAACTAATTATATATTAACTTTTAGTTCCATCTAACAGCTACTACCATATGAGAATCATTTTACGATAAAGTGTTCTAAGATTTTGATAAGAGTAAGAATGTATCAAGGGCCGGGTCCGGGAATTGAACCCGGGTCCGGGGATCCACAGTCCCCAAGGATATCCACTACCCCACCCCGGCCATTTTCCAGCCGAAATCTTATTTTCCTTAATATACTTCTTTTGACCCGCTTTCACCCGTTAAAGCTAACCGAAAAGATGGCCCCTTCTATTCGACCCAGGTCTCTGGTATGATGTCTGTATATCCTGGGCATGTCAAAGGTTACTTTCACAATTTGCTCCACTTTTCCCAGCCGGTTATAGAAATTTTCCAGGAAGTCTAGCGACTTGATGTTGTGTATTGCATAGAGATGCCCTGAGGTTTCGGATGCCTTCAGCATGAATGCCCTGTCAAGGTTCGAAGAAGAGTCACCCCACGGAGGGTTCATGAGCACGGTGTCGAATCTGCCCTTCACTTTGTCTATCTCTGAAAGTATAACCTCGATGGTCATACCCTCCGTATTCTCATGGGCAAGCCGGACCATGTCTGGGTCTGCGTCATACGCAAACACTTCATCTGCGCCCAGGAGACTGGCCCCAACGGAAAGAATCCCATTCCCTGTCCCGAAGTCACCCACGATCTTGCCAGATATGTTTCCATCGGCATAGCCCATATAACAGAGCCTCGCAGCGATACCTGGTGTTGTGGGATACTGCCCCAGTGAAAATTTATAACTCCCCGGTGACTTCAATTTGGAAAGAGCAATCTCTAACTGTTTTAGTGAAGAAATTCTGGTTTGTGTGTTCACTGGCCGGGGCCCATTGAAATTATGACTATTTCGCTGGCAAGTTTGTGAGCCGTTGCTGGATCCTCTCCCCTTTCACGCAATATCTTCTCAATCCTCTTGACGGCCCTGTATCTCTTCCAGGTACCCTGCTCATGCGCAGCAAGAACCACATAAGAAGCAATCTCCCTGTCCACGTTTATGCCGAACCTCTCCTTCAGTTTTATCTGCCACACAGGTATGAGGATATCCGGTATTGACCCAAGGCTGGCAGACTTTCTCTTTTCGTAGATAATTCTGTCAATCCTGTCATTACTGCGGGAGCTTGCCATTACTACACATTAGCAAAAGCATGAACTTAAAGGTTGTGCAAGGCGAAAAAATAGGGTTTGCTGCTGGCTAGAATTTGAGGAGTTTCAGCAGCAAGGCTTTTTCAGTATGCAGCCTGTTCTCTGCCTCGTCAAAGACGAAACTCTGACCGCCATCTATGACATCTGCAGACACTTCCAGACCCCTGTGAGCCGGCAGACAGTGCAGAAACATGGCAGCTGGATCGGCTTTGCGCATCAGTGCAGAGTTCACCTGGAACCCTGAGAAGGCCTTCTCCTTTCTTTCCTTCTCCTTCTCTTCCCCCATGGAGATCCAGACATCGGTGTAAATGACGTCTGCATCGGCAACAGCAGTGGATGCGTCATTGGTGACCTCTATTCGGGCAGAGGAAGACAGAGATTTTGCCTTCGAGACAAACTCATCCTTTGGTTCAAATCCCTTTGGAGAAGCTATGGTAACATTAACACCAGTGATTGCACCGGCAATCATTAGGGAATTTGCAACGTTGTTTCCGTCGCCCACGTAGACAAGTTTGAGCCCTTTCAGCCTCCCCTTCCTCTCCAGTATGGTCATGAAGTCCGCCAGCATCTGCACAGGATGTTCCTTGTTATCCAGCGCATTGATGACAGGAACCGACGCGTTGAGTGCCAGTTCCCTTACATTGGCGTTCTCAAAAGCCCTGTATGCTATCACGTCAACAAATCTTGAGAGAACCTTAGCCGTGTCAGAAATGGTTTCGCCGCGCCCCATCTGCATGTCATTGGGGTTAAGATAGATAGAATGACCTCCGAGCTGCCTCATGGCCACTTCAAACGATATCCTTGTCCTGGTGCTGGGCTTCTCAAATATGAGCGCGAGCACGCGGTTCTTCGTATCATCATAGGAGTCGTATCTGCCTCTCTTGAGCTTCATGGCCAGCTCTATGATGGAGGTGAAGTCCTCTTTCATGTCTGCAACAGAGATTATGTCTCTCTTCATGGTGGATCACCCAAGGAGGCCTGGAATGTCTGCCGGGAAATCGGCAACATGCACGCCGGCGGCATTAAAGGCCTTGATCTTTGATTCCGCCGTCCCTGATCCCTTCTCTATTATGGCTCCCGCATGCCCCATCCTCTTGCCTGGCGGTGCGCTTCTTCCGGCGATGTAAGCCACCACCTTTTTCTTCACGTTTTTCCGTATATAGTCCGCAGCCATTTCCTCATTGATCCCTCCTATCTCGCCCACCAGAACAATCTTCCTGGTGTTCGGATCGTCGTTGAACACTTTGAGGACATCTATGAACGTAAGGCCAACTACTGGATCTCCCCCAAGCCCAATAACGGTACTCTGGCCAAACCCGGCTTTTGTTAGTGCGCCCACTATCTCATAAGTGAGAGTGCCGCTTCTGGATGCGACTGCCACGTCACCGTCCTTGAAGATGTGGTTGGGCATGATTCCAATCTTGCACTTTCCCGGCCTGGTGATTCCAGGGCCATTTGGACCCAACAGGGTGATGCCTTTTCTGGATGCCTCATAGAGGATGTCCATGGTGTCGTGGAAAGGCACATGTTCTGTGAGGACGTAGATCAGTTCTATGCCAGCATCTATGGCCTCAAACGCTGCGTCTTTTACGTACGGTGCCGGCACTGATATCATGGATGCAGTCGGGTTAAGATGCATGGTGTCAGCCACCGTATCAAATATCTGGACCCCATTGACCTTCTCGCTGGATTTGCCTGGTGAAACACCGGCCACAACTTTGGTTCCAAACTTGAGCATCTCTCCGGAATGGAATTTACCCTGGTGCCCGGTTATCCCCTGTACTATAACCTTCGTATTCTCGTCCACGTAATTCTTCATCAGTTACCACCCTCTCTCTTCACTGCTGTCTCAATGGCGCTCATCATGTCTGAGAATGCATCCACACCGTTCTTTTTCAGTATTTCTCTTCCCTCTTCCTCATGGATGCCACTGAGCCTTACAACAATGGGCTGTTTGATTCCGTATTTTTTCTTTGCCTCCACTATTCCGTTCGCAACAGTGTCGCACTTTGTGACGCCTCCAAAGATGTTTACGAGTATGGTTTTCGGGTTAGCCTTAAGTACCAGGTCAAAGGCATCTATCACGATGTCCACGGAATCTGTACCGCCCAGGTCAAGGAAATTTCGCGGTTTGCCCTTGTGAAGGGTGAGTGCATCAAGCGTTGCCATGGTTAGCCCCGCGCCGTTTGCAATCACGCCGATGTCACCCTGAAGCTCCACAAAGCTGTATCCTCTCCCGTTGGCTTCCAGCTCAAGGGGAGTCTTCTCAGGATCAATTACGTTAAACTCCCTGTGCCTGAAAAGGGAATCAGAGTCCATGACCACCTTGGCGTCTGCAGCAATAAGCTTGCCCTCTCCTGTTATGACGAGTGGATTTATTTCCACGAGCTCGCAGTCGTACTTATTGAATATCTCATAAAGTTTGGCCAACAGGGACCTGAACTGTGCGGCGATGGCAGGTTCCAGCTGCATGAATTTGACGGCCTCTTTCGCGATGTAATCCGAATAACCCATCAGGGGGTCGATGAGGCGCAGAAAGATCTTGTCATGGGGAAGAGACTCGATCTCCACTCCCCCTTCCACCGTGGCCATCAACATGGGCTTTCTCTCCGTCCTGTTAAGGGAGAAGCTTACGTACATTTCCTTCCTGATGTCAATCATTTCTTCCACAAGGAGCCTGGTCACCTTAAGTCCCCTAACTTCTGAACCAAGAAGGGAGTCTACAGCGGGCTTCAGGTCAGCCTCAGATTTCACGAACTTTATTCCACCAGATTTCCCCCTGCCTCCCAGAAGGATCTGCGACTTTACCACCACGGGCTTTTCGTACTTTCTGACATCTTCCTTCTTCTCAACAAGGTATCCGTCTGGGACGGGAATCCCGTTTTTCCGGAAGATATCTTTTCCAAGGTATTCATAAAGGTTCAAAGATACACCACGAGGTGGGATTGTAAGTCTCAATAAGAATGTTTGTTGTGTTGTACTCACGCAGGGAAGCTTGAAATTACCATTTACAGAGATAATCAAGCAATAAAAAGGAAAAATGTAAAAAAAAGGTTTATGCCCTTAGTAGGGCATTTCTCCGCCCATGCCTCCAGGCGGGCCGGAGGGGGCACTCTTCTTTGAAGCTATGACATCATCGATCCTGAGGATCATGGTGGCAACTTCCACGGCAGATTCCAGCGCGTGCTTCTTTACCCTCAGAGGATCATAAACGCCCGCAGATGACATGTCCACTACCGCATTCTCGCTCAACCCAATGCCATGAGTGCTGTTTCCCTTCTCGTGGCTGGCCTTGAGCTTAATGAGCGTGTTTATCGGGTCCATGCCTGAGTTCTCGGCCAGCGTCCTGGGAATGACCTCAAGCGTCTTGGCGAAAGCCTCTATTGCAAGCTGTTCCCTGCCGCCAACCGTATTGGCGAAGTTCCTGATTCTCATGGAAAGCTCTGCTTCAATTGCACCTCCGCCCGGAAGATATTTTCCATCCTCCTTTGTGATCGCTGCAACCCTTATTGCATCGTTGAGGCTTCTCTCCATTTCAGATACAACATGATCTGTCCCCCCCCTGATGAGAATGCTGATGGCTTTGGGGTTGGCGCACCCAGTGATGAACGTCATCCTGTCATCGCCGATCTTCTTTTCCTCTACCTTCTCTGCTTTCCCCAGGGCCTTCTCGTTGAGATCATCCAGCTCGGTAACAATTCTCGCACCAGTAGCCTTAACCAGTTTCTCCATGTCGCTCTTCTTAACCCTTCTCACGGCATAAATTCCTTCCTTGGCAAGGAAGTGCTGTGCAAGGTCATCAATTCCCTTCTGGCAGAGGACCACATTGGCCCCACTGGCCTTGACCTTCTCAACCATACGCTTGAAGGTGTCAGATTCCTGTGACATGAAGTCCTGAATCCTGGAAGGATCGGTGATCTGGACCTTTGCCTCGATCTCCGTTTTCTTAATCTCGAGAGCGGAGTCTATGAGTGCTATTTTAGCGCCTTTTACCACAGAGGGCATCTTGGGGTGAACCTTCTCTTTGTCTATGACGAGGCCGTTAACTAGGCTGGTGTCATTGATACTGCCACCGTTCTTCTTGTCCACCTTGATATTGGAAGGATCGACCGTGACCTTGCCATTTCGTTCCTCTGCAACAGCATTGACTGCCTTGACAACAAGGTCTGCAAGGAAATCGTATGCAATGCCTGTATTCTTCCCGGAGAGTGCAGTAAGAGCAACGTTTCTCAGCGTGTTGTCATCAGATGCGCTTATTGCGAGGCTTTCCAGCAGTTTCTTTGCTTCGTTCATTGCAATGCGGTAACCATTCGCAATGACTGTGGAATGGACTCCCTGCTCGAGAAGGAATTCTGCCTGCTTCAGGAATTCCCCTGCAAGTATCACAGCCGTAGTTGTTCCATCTCCCACAGAGACATCCTGTGACTTCGCTACTTCGACAATCATTTTCGCAGTGGGATGGTCAACATCCATCTCCTTCAGGATTGTTGCACCGTCGTTAGAAATCACGATATCTCCAATGGAATCAACAAGCATTTTGTCCATACCCTTGGGGCCAAGCGTAGTTCTGACCGCATCAGCAATTGCCTTCGCAGCCTCAATATTGGCCTTCTGGGCGTCTTTCCCCTGTTCCCTTTTTGTCCCTTCCTTAAGAATAAGGATAGGCATCTGTCCTCCTAGCATTTATTTTGACACCTCGGTCGAATGTGTAAGTTAGGACTTCTATATAAACATTTTTTTTATGAACGTAGATATCGGAGTTCAGAAAGCCTTAATAATAAGCCTTATTCTCACAATTGCGCGTCCTGTTCTTGCCCTAAACGATGATGGGGCCCCAGTTTGCAACGACTATGCTGGGGAAATACTGTCACTGAACAGATTTATCTATGGTTCTTAACCAGATATTCTGCTTCCTGCTAGTTTATATATAACTCGTTGATATTACAACCTGATGTTAATCGAAGACATGAATATGCTTTTGGACAGAAGAACGGTTATCTCATATTTCACGAACGAGCCTTCACTGAAGGAGATACTGACTGATGAACCTGTAGCCGTGGCTAAAATCCGCATCACCAAGGAAGGAGGGCTTATCATAATTAACTGGGTTAAGGACTATGACTCCGAAGCTGGGGGAAAAACCTCCGCGGTGACCATAGACCTCAAGGGTACCAAGACACTGGAATTCTTTAAGGAATTAATCAAGATTCACTCTGTTGTTGTTGATGGGATACTGCTGAGTACTGCAATAATCAGCTTCACTTTCAGGTATCATCACAATGAGCACCAGCAGGTCTCAGAGCTTATTTCCAGGTTCGGGAAGGAACTTGAGGGCTTTTCAGTCCCCTTCATGGGTCCGTCTTCCGGCATAATAGACTCACTGAAGGAGATTTCCTTTACCGTGCCTCTTCATTATATGGAAGTAATATCAACCGTGCCTCCCAACATAATGAGCATCACCAAGGACAACGTCATAAAGACATTTGGCAACAACTGGCTCAGGGAGGTAAAATATCTTCTCGGTGAGGAAACTCACGCGGTTTATTATGAGAGAAACGAAGTGCTGAGGGAAGACCTGACCACCACGGAAATTTCAAAGTCAGAGAAGATTTATGAAACGACATTCGACAATCCCATCATCAATTTCTTCTTTGACGAATGCACAAGGCAATCCATAGCCCCGCTTGGAATGGGACAGAGGCTCAATGGAAGGACATTCACGTATTATGTGATCGTGCCGGAATTCCACCTTTCAGGGTTCACCTCCATAATGCTTGCAGCCTTCCAGAAAATGCATGAGTGGAAGATGAACATCCAGTACAGCAACGAGATATCTTCCCTTTAGTCCGGGGTCTTTCGGAGGCTGCTGAGCCGATCCTCCTTCCGGACTTCAGCACCGAGCCTTCCCAGTGGGTAGTCTGCTGCATCAACGAATCTGACTATCTTTGAAAGATTTGGCTGGTATTTCCGTAATTCCTCAAGGAGCTGGATCGCGATCTTCCTGATTTCAAAATGGGCTGCGCTCCCCGACCTGAGTTCAGTGAAATAAGTCAACTCCCTGAGGTTAAGCTTGAACACGATCTTCTGGTAGAAGGCGAAAGGGATCGCATATTGAGCCTTCACAGCCCCTGCTTCAGGCAGAAGTTTCCTCCAGAACGCCTTTGAACGCTCCATGGTTGACCGATAGTCATTCATCAGTTCCTGGCTGGCATGGACACTTTCAGGCAGTATGTAACCAGACAGTGGATTCACTGGCCTTTTAATAACGGTCATCATTCTGTGCCTCTGAAAATCACGGAGCGTCCCCAGGGAGCAGGTGGCAGCACAGAGATATTCCGGAATCTCGAAGACCCTTCCCGGCTTCTGCCTGCGGTTCTGCCTGATCTCAGATGAGCGGTTGATGTATGAGATCACATCTTCGTTGCCCCCGCCGGTGGCATCGGGAGTACTTTCCGTTCCAGATGACAGGAACTGGAGAGCAATCCGCATCCGCGCGAGCGCTTCTGACTCACTGTCGCACTTTAGTATTTTCACTCCAGATACCTCAGAAAGCTCCGAAAAACTCATGTCAAGCGAATCTCTGGCAAGGCTGTAAGCCTCGGTCTCCCTGCCATGCCTGTTGACGGCGTTGTCTATGAGGTTGGGGAGTTCAAGTTTCAATTCCGTGAAAAGGCCTTCAGCGACCTTTCTGAGTTCTGGAAGTCCTGAGGCGTTCAGTTTCATGATCAGGTCGATGAACGCTCTTCCGTTGCCTGAAACACCAGCATTTGTAAGAGTCGAGAACGGCAGGCAGAATCTGGCGTCATCAAGGGCTCTTGCCCTCACGGCTCTATCATACGCCTTTCTTGCTGAGCTTATCTTCTTCTCATCCTTCAGGCTGCCAAAAAGTTTCTGGTTTCCATCAGCATCTGGAAAGGAGAATCCTTCCATGGGATACGCTTCCATGTAGTATGAAACAGCGTTTGACAGCACCTTTCTGTAAAGACGGAATAGCTCATCGCAAATAGCACCGTATTCTTTCCAGGACCATTCTGGAAGACCGCTTCTAGAAGGTTCGAGGTAGAGTCTGGATCCTTCCTGGTATTCCACATATCGCGAAGATTTCTCCAGAAAGGACAGGCCGATCCTCTTCTCTTCCATGGTCCATGTGCAGAGATTCGACACATTCTGGATCGCAACCTGGGCAGTCACAAGTTCCGCCACGGACTCGTCACCATATTCGAGAAAGACCCTCCGGTAGAACTCTTCGCCTCGGGTCTCGCTGTCCGCAAATTCTTTGCGGTATACGTTCCTGATGTCAAGTTCAGTGGTTCTGCTGTATCTTGACATCAGGGCCCCACGGTCGATCATCTTCCGGGTCCTGACTATGAAAATATCCCTGTCATTGTTGGAGAACTCGTCCATATTGGGCAGAGTATGATGTTTGATTAATAACCTTGCCTGCGCCGGATCAGGCCTGTTCCAGGTATGTTTTCCTGTAGTAGTTATAGTACCTTCGCCATGCCGCTTTTCTGGACAGGTTTTTCATGAGACACAGGGCGATCCACCTGGGAAGGCTTGGATTTCCCACTGTAAAGTAACATCTTGCACCACTGAAGATCAACCCAATGCTGCAGTGCCCATCCGAGGAAAAGAAGGCGGCCAGCATTTCAGCGTGGATTAGATTGCAACGCGTGGCCTCAGGGTAGCGTGCACCCATGCTGTTGCTGTAAAGGAGCCTGGCACTATCCAGGCTGTCTTTATAGAACTCACCTTTCTGTCTCAGGAACATTTCTAGGGGAACATCAAACGTGGTCAGGCTGTCGTGCACCCTGTACATGGTGAGTTCCTTCGAAGAAACAACCAGTCGCTCGCCCCTGGAGAGAGCGGTGAAAAACAGGTACTTGTCGATTCCCCGTGTAATTCGCCAGAACTCATCCTTTATGGATTCAAACAGTTTTCTTGAGACAGACATTGAGCTCGTGTACCAGTCTGCGTTGTATCTGAGGGCTTTTCCAACAGTTCTCAGCGATTGGCCCCCATCAATCACGACATCCTGTCCCGGGTTCTTCCCTATAAGCTTTCCCAAGGGTTTACCAGACTCATTCACCGGCACTATGGAATCATGGAGAAACGACAGATTACCGTGACTGAAATATTCGCTGACCGTCTTCAATTTCCCGGCGGAGTAAAGATCATCGTCGTCCAGAAAGCAAAGGATTTCTCCACGGGATTTCATGAAGCCAACGACCATCTTCCTGGCCAGAGATTTCTCTTCCGTGTAAAGGCTCTCAACTGCATTTTCATGGAGATATGTGTCCATCTCGCTGTCAAGAAAGTTCTTTACCACAATGATCTCGTATCTATCCCTCGCAAATTCCTGCGAAATTACTGATTTAACTGCGCTCATAACATACTGCTTCCTGTCATGGGCGGATATAATGACGGAAATCATCATGTTACCTCAACGTGATGCAAAATCCTGCTGCTTCGGCAGGAAATACTGACTCTGGCCTGCTCTTCCTCTTCGTGATTTCACCTCCCGTGGAACTCAGGCACCTCACCCCTCTTCAATATAATTGGCTTGATCCCCAGTTTCCTGGCCAACTCCCCCTCTATGTCATCCCTGTCGCCAAGTATAACGGACCTTTCCAGATCGATATTCAGATCGTTCACTGCCCTTTCGATGAGTGCCGTTTTTGGCTTCCTGCAGTCGCAGTTTTCATCCGGTCTGTGAGGGCAGAAATAAATGGCATCTATTCTTACTCCCCGATCCTCCAATGATAGCTTCAGGGCATGGTTAAATTCAGTGAACTCCCGTTCAGTAAAGTAACCTCTATTGATCCCTGACTGGTTTGTAATCATCACCACAAGGAACCCCTTTCCCTGGTATTCCCTCAGCACATCCACTGCGTCTGGGTAGATGACAAGGTCTTCCACGTTATGACAGTACGGGCAGTCACGGTTCAGTGTCCCGTCACGATCGGTGAATATGGCCGGCTTCAACATGACCTCCAGAGTGCACGGCTATTTTTCTTTTTTTGAGCCTCTGTCTCCCGTAAAGAAGAATCCGGATCTGAGCCTCCAGTATTCCACAAGGAGTATGAGCGTCAGCAGGAGCGCTGAGACCCCAGGGTAGTTGTAAGTTACAAAATCGAAGAAACCTCCCAGGAACTGTTGATGTAAAAACCTGTAAGTGACATTCACCGTTGTGTTTCCGGATACGGTAATGACCCAGGATGAATTCGACGGGAAGTAGTTTCCCGAGATTTCGGGAGAGAAGACATATACGCCTTCAGGAAGGGAAATGACCATCATGGTGGAATTTGCAGTATGAAGCGAATTACCTATCCACGCAGACCAGGAAGTAAAGGCAGGGATTCCCATTTCCATGATCGTCACAATATAGCGGTGCACCATGAAGCTGATCGGGATCACAAGAGAACTCCCTCTGACGCGGAAGGAGCAGGAAAAGGCCTTAGAGTCATAGCCATGGATTTCCGGTATTGTAAACCTGTAGCTCCCATTGGGAAGCGTGACGTTGATCCACGGACTGCCTGAAACAAGAATTGAACCGGATTGGTTTACTGCCCAGGGCGTACAGGCGGGAAGCCCAATTTCGTTGAACGAAACCTTGTACGTAGTGGCATTTTTTGCCATAACGCTGACCGCGGTCGGATATGCATCCATGTAATCAGGCGGAACTATGAGCAGGCTCCCAACTGTAGCATTCGTGGAGGGTCCAAGGTATAGGGAAATAATCCTGCTACCGCATCCTGCTGTGCCGCTGATGTTCGTTCTTTCCAGTACACTACCCGTGGTCTCATTTTCTATGACCAGTGTCATTGGAATGCTGCTGGGGGAGCTAAGGTCACAGATGGTATCATTCAGCAGTCCTGACAATGGGTCGAACGAGGAGTTCAGCCTGATGGATACCGAATTTCTCACCGGAAGACGGAAAGTGAAGTGCAACGTGCTCCCTTGCGGTGTTTCTGTGGAGAGTGACAGGTTCAGATATACGTGCACGCTTGCCGCATCTATATAACCCGGGACTTTTAAGGGAAAGGTGATGTTTTGGGAGCTTGTCAGGAGCTGCGTGCTGCATGCCTTGGAAACACCCGCCAGCGGTATGGACAGAAAAGCCTGCAGGGAGTACTGGCGATCATAATTCCGGAAAATCATGAAGGACAGGTTGCCAGCTGCGTGTGCAAGCATGTATTTATCGAGGCTGGACACCGCTGGTATCGCCAGAGAGAAGGAAAAATTGAGGTTGCCCTGAAGTGAGTGTGCTGCAGGAAACGGAGTTGGCGAAAAGAAGAGCGTCTTGCCGGCAACAGTTATGTTGAAGGCCCCCAGGTAAACCGGTTGCTCCTGGGGAGAGATCAGCGAATTGGGTAGCAGCATCTTACCCCTGCCATTACGAACGATGTCAAGAGACCCACTATACTGAGCAAAGGTCCTTTCTCCAGCTTCCAGGCATCGCTCTCCCAGGGCCCGTTGTGATTCATTGAGCGCCTCTGATGTGGACGAGATATTGAAACCGTTCAATGGCGTTTGACCGGAGCAAGCAGTTATGTTGATCACAGACAGAGTTACTGCCAGGGAACTGCTGGACGCAAGTACAGGCAGGCAATTTGAATTTCCATGATGATCGTAGAAATTTCCAGCAAGATAGGCAGCGCTCCCTTTCCGGAGTACTAACATGTCAGCCTGAGGATCGGGAACGGAACAATTCAGGCTCTTGGCATAATCGTTTATCCCGAGGTTCGAACAATATGACACTACGGTAGAGTTCACCGCCCTGACCTCATTGAATTCATTCCCGTACCTGTCCACCCAGTCCTGCGACATGATTGCTGCCGAGATGGACCATATTGTGGAATTTGACCTGATATCCGTGCTCATGTTATAATACAGAGTTAACCCGGAAAGTATTGAGGTGAGGTTCATCTGGAGCTTCTCCAGGTTGACGTCGAAGGAATACTCCCTTCTGGAGTATATTGATCCAGTATTGGGCAGCTGTTCCATTGCCAGGGATACGCCATTCAACCTCACATCCAGATAATTTCCGCAGTAAGGATTATTGCCGCTCACCAGAAGGGAAAAATTCATGGATTCTACCATGAGATTTCCTCCATAGGTGGTATTTGCTGTATAGTGAACACTGCCTGGATTTGAGATCGGTACAGAACTGTCATTTATGGAGCCCGCACTAAAACTATGCGTAAGGTTATCCTGGGCAAGCCCCTGAATCTTTGACATGTGAAGGTATACGATGCTAGATGTGAAATCTATGGATTCATGGGGAAAAACATGTCCTGTGCCGTTTGAGATGGTGGAATTCCACAGGCAGAATTTTGTATTGGTGATATTCACAAAACCGTCAATGAAGAGGGAGCTGTTTTTCATGATGAAAGATGCCATTGAACTGTTTGAACCGCCGCAACTCAGGAGACGTGAAAATCCCTGTGTGTGCATGGATAGAGTGGAATTGCAGACTATGACCCTGCCATGGTTAACCAGGGCCGGATCAGGATTCTGGAAAGTCACTACTGAATTCCTGATGCTAAGGGTCGAGCCCTCTGAAACAGTCAGATTATGGAAGAGAAAACAGCGTGACTCAGTCTGGTTGTCACCAATTGTGGCGTCCAGAGTAACTGGCGCTGACATCCCTCTGTTATGGACATTCGCGGACAGTGGAACTGCCCCCTCAGCGGTGTGGTGAACGATCGAAACGGGAAGAACAATGAGGGCTACAGATAGGACGATCAGGTGGACTTTCACGCCACGGGATGATAACGATATAGAAATAGTGACGGAATACGCGATAAGTAGAATTCCACTTATTGCATAAACTGTAGTTTACCCTATTGCGGCATTATGTCTGAATCAGCGCCTGTATTCTTTCCTGCATTTTCTGCCAGGTACTGCTGTGTCCACTGAGATACCTCATGTCGCCGGAGTTGATCTTTAACCTTATGGACATGGATTCTCCTGTGAATCTTTCGTATTCCTTGAAAATAATGGACTCCAGGAATGCATCTGCCAGCCTGACGTACCTGTTTTCATCGCTGTCCTGGTGTTTTCTGAGGTACCATCGGGCCAGAAGATAGGCTGCAAGCAGGCGTACCTGGGCCTTTGGTCTGCGCGAAAACCTCTCCAGTCGGATTCTTTCAATTATATCCCGGAAGGAGAAATTGCAGGCAATCATTGAATCCCTGTAACGGAGGAGTGAACTGTTCACCATCAGCGCTCTGTTGGCGGACCTGTGTTTTTTAATGGAGTTCCCGGTGGAGTAAAGAAATGAATGTGGGAAATCACCATTTTCAACGGGTATGAAGATAATGCCGAACGTCCTGCTCACCCTGGCCAGGAAATCTGTGTCCCAGCACACTCTCAAACCTCTCCACCCGCCAGTTTCCTCCAGTATCTTGCGTGGATAAATCGAGAGGGCAGAATAGAGGACTTTTTTTTCCCTGCTCTTGATAAACCTGTCAATAACGTCAGCCCAGGAGGGATCATAAGTGCTGTCGGGGGAGAAGGTCACAATATAGTTCCCTGAGCTCTCCGCAACGCATCTTTGCATGTCGAGCCCGTATATCCCAGAAGATTCAATGACAGTGAGCTCTTCATATTTCCTCACAAGGTCGTTGAGTTCCATTGCGGTTCTAGGGTTGTCGAGGTGAGATACCACAAAAATTTCCCTGGGAATACCGATCTCGTCTGAGATATCATCTATACTTATTATGGATTTTTCGATGCTTGTCGCATTTTCTGGCGCGATCCCTACAAAGGTGAGCTTCCGCTTTTTCTCCTCCTCTGGCGAAAAGAAAAAGGGCTCTCCCATGAACTGCACTGGTATGGTCAAATCTGGCTCAGTAACGACAAGCAAATGGCATTTGATAAACCTTGCCAGTTATAACGGGTTGCTGCGAGTCTATCCATAAACCCGGATAACAAGTGCGAAAAAGGCAGCGCCATATCCCGTCTCAGCTCCAACGTCGGTTGGACACTTGAAAAAAAACAGTAATATTAACTGAGTCCTCTTCACCTATGCATAATGATGTTGGACCCTGCTACTGCCGGCTATTTCCTTGTAGTATTGGCACTCGGGACTTTTCTTGGCATCCTCGTCGCGTTGTTTTACGTCGTGATACCGTTTATCTCCATGGCGGTGCAGAGAAAGACTGCCATAGATTCTAGCCTGTTGCTGGGAAGGGGCCTTTCACTGCTCAGAATTTTCGGCATAACCTCGATTCTTTTCTCCGTTTTTGCTGCACTGCTGGCTTCCGGGTTTGGGTCTGACGGAGCCGGTGCAATTCTTTCAGGGCTCTATCCTGTTTCGTACGTGCTGATCGTTGTGTATCTTGCACTCTTTGAGAGTGCGCTGTTTCCCAGCATGATTAGGTTCTCGCAGATAGCCGGCTATCAGATTGGGTCATCCTACGAAAAATCGTTCCCACACTTTATACTGGGGGAAAGAAGACTGAAGAGGATCACACTAGCGGCAATTGCTGTTTCGGCGCTGATGGTGATCGGAGTGCTCGCGTACCTCGTAATTGTCCCATAAGAAATATGGATCCTGTCGCGTAAATTCCTGAAATTGCGCATATCAATACAGGGATCAAGCTGTTAGTCTTCGGTAGTATCAAAAGGCTCTTTAGCAGAGACCTCATCTCATCTTACATTGTCCAGAGGAACAAAGGATGCAAAGCCAAAGAAGGATTCCATAGGACCCGAGGAGATCGAAGTATCATACGATGGGCCGCAGAGAGGTGGCTTGAGTTCCTTCACAGTTTCGCTTCCTTCAATGTCTGGCCTCAGGCGTATAGACATTGCCATGATCTCCAGCGATGGATTCGAAAAGCTTGCTCGCGCTACCATCGGTTCTGATGGGAAATATCACGTGGATACCAGACTGGATGGCGTCGGGGAATATGCAGCCTCGGTCGCGGTTTACCACTCATCAGGCATTGTCATCAAGCCGTTTACCTTCAGGGTGGAGAAGGTTAAGGCAGAGCCTTCTCAGAAGCCGGTAAAACCAGCAAAGGAACCAAAAGCACCAAGGAAGGAAAAGACCCCAAAACCAGCAAAGGAGTCCGGATCACCGGGCAAAATTTCCGGTATTCCAAACCCCCCCAAGCCTCCGAAGGAAATTCTGGAAACCCAGGCCAGAATATGGCCAATATCCTCCAACTACTCCCAGGCTCTTCAAAATCTCAAGTTCTCCATATCCTCTCAGTATTCTCACCTCCTGAACGCCAAGCTTCAGCCCAATCCCAATGTAAAGATGAAATCATACGTTTATGGCTCGGGCAACTTCGGAACGGTATTCAAAGCCTCAATTGACGGCAAAAACTGGGCACTAAAGCTTTTCACGAGGGCCTCCCCCGATATCGCGGAACGCTACTTCTACATAAGCTGGTATCTTTCCCTGGTAAAGCATCCCTTTCTCGTGAATTTTAACTACCATCCTTCCGCAGTGAGGGTAATGAACAAGCCCAAGGAGTATTTCCCATTGCTTATGCTGGAGTGGGTGGAAGGCATCACGCTCAACCAGTTCATAGAGAGGAATCTGGGAGACCGGGCCATGATCGAGAAGGCTGCAAAATCATTTCTGGAAGGCGTAATGAGTCTTCAGGACTCAGGCATAGCTCACGGCGATCTCTCGGGCGACAACATCATAGTTTCCCCGACAGGCGATATAACGTTCATCGATTATGATGGCATGTTTGTGCCTCCACTGAAGGGCAAGACCTCATCAGAGAAGGGCCACGAGCACTTCCAGCACCCCAGAAGAGGCGACGAATTCAATCAGTCCATGGATAATTTCTCCGCCCTGGTGATATACCTATCCCTGAGGGCAGTTGCGGAAGACAGGAAATTCTGGGGCTACAATCAGAGCGACTCTGACAGGCTCATCTTCCAGGCATCGGATTTCATCCACCCGGGGAAGTCAAAGGTGTTTTCCGATCTCCTGAAGGGCAGCAAAAGACTCAGGGCCAATGCGGAACTTCTTGCTGCATTTTGTTCGCATGACTCTCAGTGGAAATCGTTCTCGCTGAGCCAGATCACGTAACGCTTATGTGGAGGAATGTAAGGTCATCATTCCGCATCTTCTTGCTGGCTATCTGATCCCTGAATAGCTCCATTGGATCGCCGTCAACTATGTGATCCCATGATTCCGGGTAATACTCTATGATCCATTTGGAAACAGCATCTGTTGCAAGCACAAAATCGGCGGCTGACGCGGTAAAACTCATGGATTTGAAGTCAGGCTTTCGCCACTTGAATTCCCTGGAAAATGGAGAGCCGTAACCACTCCAGATCAGTTTGGGAGATATGTTGAAATCCTCGGCCCTGGAAAGGGGAAATGAGTCCAGGGATCCATTCTGGTTTCTGAGGAAACAGCTGTCGCCAACAGAAACCACTTTGAACTCGATCACGTCACCGGCATTCTTTCCCTCGAGTGCGGTAAACGTGGAGAAAGATCCATTTATTGCCTTGTTTTTCACGAAAAGTTTCAGCTGGTCCCATTTTATCTCTTCGTACCATCTGTCTCTGGCTGTTCTGACCAGTTGCTGAATGAAAGCCCCATCATCGAATAACGATAGATCTGAATTTAGATAGGACTCGACCAGTGCCTTTGCCCATATGCCTGAAAAAATAGAATCGCTGGCACCATCTGCAACGGCAAATTTGAGTTTGCCCGAGTCGAAGAGCAGATAATCCTCATTCTCCTCAGGCTTGTTGCCAAACTTTGGCGCTGTAAACTCTCTTACACTAATCATCGCATCAGCGAAGATATTGCCCTGGTACCTATGTCAAGCAGCTTTATGAGGTCCTCTAACTGCGCGTTGAAGACATACCCTCTGGCCCCCCGCTCGATATCCTTATACTCTTCCCTGGCGATAGCAATCATGGATTCCGGGAGCTCGCTTGACATTTCAAACATCTTTCGGGCATACTTGTCTTCCGGGAGGTGACTGTCTGATGCTGGGTACGAAACAGGGGTGATTCTTGACTCGGAAAGATGGCAATTCCAGACCAGTGCGTTGCCATCGTATGTTGCCATTTCCTTGATGTCGTTAACGACGGCAGACGGATCCCCGTCGGTTGCTTCCCCGTCGCTGATGTTTATGATCACCGGTGGATAAGAATTCATGTGGGTGTTTATCCAGGAGCTTGTCCAGTCCTTGGCCATAGTGAAGGCTTTCACCATCGGGGTGTCGCTGGCAGCCACAGGCTCGAACCATACGGGGAAGTCAAAATCAATTTCTTCTCCCTCGATGACCTGTTTCCTCTTCTCTACCTTAAGAATCCTCGTCTCCAGTTCAGAGACAGGGACGATCTGTGAATCCTTCAGGAGTGATGTTGCTGTTTCTCTGGCAACGCCGTAGCCAATTATACCTATCTCGAAATAATTCCTCACGCCTTCTGATTTAGTGCAACGGTTGAGGAGTTCATTGAGTTGTTTGTTGATAGCATCAGAGGCTTCTACAGCCTTTGATCTGGAACCTCCTCCGATCTTGTGGCTCATGGACCTGGACTGATCAATGAGAAAAACGAACAGTCCCGGGTTATTCCTGCTTATCTCTGCTGAGTATGGCATAGTGAGTAATTGCTGACCCAATATAATATACTTTTACTGGTACGCTGTATGGGGCACCACCCAGGAGCGTACAGGGCACAGTCCTAATTCAAATCGCAAATTCATTTACATGATATACGGTATCTTCTCATGGCAGAACTCGCATCTGCCATGGGCAATCCGTACGTAGTTCGTTTTAAACCCGTCTCTCCTGACAACAATGTTTTTACATGCGGGGCAGTACGTGTTCTGGTACCTGTGGCCTGGCACGTTTCCTATATAGACATATTTGAACCCCATGTCAACAGCGTGCTGCCAGTGGCTCTCAAGGGTTTCGACAGTAGTAACGGGCAGATCCATCATCCTGTAATCTGGGTGAAATCTCAGGAAGCTGATAGGCACTTCACTGCCGGCTGTATCCATGATTTTGCGCAGCATAATGTCAAGATCGTTGACCCTATCACCGACTTCCGGCACGACGAGATCGGTAATCTCCACATGTATGCCTTGGTCAAGCATCAAGGAGATCGTTTCGTATATGGGTTCCGCAGATGGGACAGATATATACTTTCTGTAAAATTCTGTCGCACCATTCCCCTTGAAGTCCACGGTGGCAAAATCCAGGAATTCCGCAGACATCTTCACGGATTCTGGGGTCTCATATCCATTGGTCACAAAAATGTTAAAGAGCCCCCTGCTCCTTGCTTCAAGTCCAATGTCTCTGGCATACTCGATGAAGATTGTTGGTTCATTGTAGGTATAGGCTATACCCTGGGCCCCAGATTTTATGGCATGGGAAACAATTTCATCCGGTCTGATGAAATCTGAACCGACGCTCTTATCCTGACTGATCTGCCAGTTCTGGCAGTACTGGCAGGCATAGTTGCAACCCGTTGTTCCAATGGAGAAAATCTTTGATCCAGGGTGAGCATGAAGCACAGGCTTCTTTTCAATGGGATCCAGGTGGACCGCTGCGGGTTGACCATAATTCTCCAGTAATAGAGAACCGGCTCTGTTGGCCCTAACGCCGCAGAACCCTCTCTGATCAGAACCCAGAATGCAGTACCTGCGACATGCGAGGCACCTTACCCTGCCTTTATCCATTGCTGTGTATAGGGCCGCCTGCACTTTTATCCCACAGTATAGCAGGACAATCGTGCGCATAACTTTTGCCTGTCGCGAGATCACAGGTTTTTTTATCTGGAAGCAAGCATCGAGGCGTATCCCACAACCCTGGAAAAGTCTCCACTGGCCTCAGCAGATGTGGTATGGTCCAGCAGTTTAATCTTAAGCCCCAGCGATTTTGCATACATCATCAAAAGTGCTATGGAACCATAACCACAGGCGCTTATATCCCTGGTCAGGACGGTTTCATAAAACCTCTCTATTTCCAGGTTTATTACCGTGCCAATCAGTTCCATATCCTTTTCCCTGACCACAGAATCGCTTTCATAGTGATCCAGGTCTGAGCTTGCAATAAGCGTGAATGGCTCATTTAAAGAGGCAAGAGATCTAAAAAGAATCATCATTGACTCCATGGTCTGACTGCCCAGAGAGAGCGGGACAAAAGTGAACTCTTCGCCAAACAGGTACTGGAGGAACGGCAGCTGAACCTCGATTGAATGCTCCATTCTGTGGGCAGGCTCATATTCCACTACGTTATCTGAGGACCTGAGAATCTCCAAAGCGGTGTTCTGATTTATTTTCGCATTCCCCAGTGGAGTCTCCCATTTTCCGGAGGACTGAATGGAAACCATGTTCGTGGTTCCGTAATGATCTGGCCCTGCGATAACGAACGTTCTCGACGTGCTGTTTCTCAACTGCCGGTATGCGACCATGGCCGTCCTGCCCGAGTAAATATACCCGGCGTGTGGAACCAGAACTGCAACAGGAGTAACTGGCGGTTCAGGTTGAATATTCTGCTGCATGTCGAGCTTCCGTAAGAAAGATACAAGGTCATCCCGACTGGACGGGTAGAAGGTTCCTGAAACACATGGCTTTCGAATATTCTGCCTTCCCATGATGGCAAATACAATATATGCAGTTTAAATTGTTGAGCATTGGCATCCAAATCTCAAGATAACGATACTATGGAAATTGAACTTCTGGCTATTGCAAGGAATTCCATTAAAAACGGAGCAAAGGGACAGAATTTTGAGGTTCCTGAAGCCATAAAGAAAAGGTACTCGGAAAAAATGGGCGTTTTCACAACGGTGAGAAATGGCGGGATGCTCAGAGGATGCATAGGCTTTGTATCGCCCCTATATCCACTCTGGGAAGCGGTGAAGGAGTCAGCAATTCTGAGCGTAACAGACGATCCAAGATTTCCTCCTGTGAAGGGGGGAGAAGTCTCAGAACTGAGCATTGAACTTACGCTGCTTGGTAAACTGGAAAAACTCGATCTGCTGCCCGGAAAGTCTCAAGGACACTTCTCCCTGGGCAAAGAAGGGTTGTACATGACAGATGGAATCAGGTCTGGCCTCCTCTTACCGCAGGTGGCTACGGAGAACGGCCTCGATGCAGAGGAATTTATCATCGAGACTGCTCACAAGGCCGGTATTGATCCCGAGCAAGTCTTTTCTGGAAACGTGGAAGTCTACAAGTTTTCTGCCAGGGTTATAAGTGAATCTTCAAGTGCTTGAGTCCTCCTTTCGTCAACCCGGATAGAAAGGAGATCAGTCCCGGATCTCCTTCTCGGCCATGATGTATGTGATCACAATCATTAATCCCGCAAGCAGGGCCAGCGCTCCAAGCCAGAGCCCAAGGCTTGACCACTGTGAAGCAGTGAGCGATCCGTTTATGATAACCATCCTGATGGATTCTGCAGACCATGAAACCGGGTTGTATGCTGCAATGTTGCTCAACCAGGATGCCATGAAGTCCTTCGGGAACATGGCATAACTCACAAAGAGCAGCGGAAGGTTGATCAGGTTAACGATGCCGAAGATGGTGTTCATCTCTCTCATCCTTATGGCAATCACGCTGAAGAGCGATGAGAAGATCAGCGCAATAAGAATTATTGCCGTCAGGATCACGAGAACGTCAACGAGACCAAAGCCACCTGGAAATACCAGTCCATTGGGTATGATGGCAGCTGCGAGAACAAGTATGCCCGCCTGGATAAGGATCCTTATGACAGAAGAGAATATCTTGGAGAATACGATCGAACTTCTTGCGATGGGGGAGGATAGGAAACGGCCCATGGGCCCCAGCCTGCGGTCAAAGATGATATTGGTTCCTGTAAACATTCCCGTGAAAAGGGCAGTTATGGTAAGAACTCCGCCAACGATGAACGTTATGTAGTTTGCAGCCCCCTGGAGGATGATGCCTGTGTTGAATCCCGGTCCTGCGAGCCGGGTGATATCCATGGCACTACCGAAAAGTGCGATCCAGAAAAATGGCTGAATCAGCCCTGTGAGCAGAAATACAGGATTTCTGTACCATTTCTTCAGGTCCCGCTTCATAAGCGGGAGGAGCCCGCTCATGTTCTCCTCACTCTCCTCATGTTCATCATCACCTTCATTCGGTCTGCGGGGCCTTCTTCCCTCAGGCTTCTGCCGGTGTACTGCAGGAAGACTTCATCAAGCGAGGGTTTCTGCACTGAAAGTGTGTGGAGCTTAATCCCGCGCTGGAAAAGGAATGACATAAGCTCCGGCAGGGACTCGTCTGCGTTTTCAACCCGCACCTTAACCATTCCATCCGCTGAACTGATAACGTCAAGCCCCTTAGGATATTCCAGCACTGCCTGCGAGTCCGAAGCGGACCTGAAGCCAAAGGAGATTATATCTCCCTTTAGGGAGGCCTTGAGCTCAGTGGGTGTTCCAGTAATGAGTATCTTGCCATGATCCACAATGGAGACACGATCAGCGAGGGCATCGATCTCCTCGAGATAGTGGCTTGTGAGAATGATGGTCATGCCGTAATTTTTCCTGAGATCCTTGATGTAATCCCACATCGTGGTTCTTGTCTGCACATCCAGACCCAGAGTCGGCTCATCCAGGAAAAGGACCCTTGGCTCGTTTATCAGCCCTATAATGAGTTCCAGTCTCTTCCTCATACCTCCTGAGTACTGCCTGACCTGCCGCATAGAAGCCTCTAGGAGATCGACCATCTCCAGGAGACGCTTGCTTCTCTCAATAGCAATAGACCGGGGAATGTCGTAGAAACTTGCCACCATGAGCAGGTTCTCCATTCCACTGAGATCTTCATCGGCCGTAAGATCCTGAGGTACCACTCCAATCATTTTGCGGATGTCAAGGGAGTGTCTGATTATGTCATGACCCGATATCATTGCATTGCCCGATGTGGGAGACAGCCTGGTCGTAAGCATGTTAATCGTGGTGGTCTTTCCAGCACCGTTGGGACCAAGGAGTCCATAGACCTCCCCCTCATTGATCTCGAAACTAATTGAATCTACGGCCCTAACACCGCCCTTGTAAATTTTAGTCAGGTTCTCAACCTTAATTATGGGCTCCACTATTGTTCCCTCCCAAGAAGTCTTTCCAGTCTTCTGGACACGTCAATGATTTGATCCCTGAACCCTGCAATATGATCCACTTCGTCTTCAAGGAGCGTGACGCAAGCATCAAGATCCTTAACTGTTCTGGCAATTGTTGACTTAGGAATATCATCCTGAGAACCTTGGTTCTTGGGAAAAAACTCGGACTTTGCTTTCTCGGTCAATGAATAGCGAAGGACCTGATCCCTTTGGATGAGTCCTTCTTTTTCCAGGTTGGAGAGAAGGGGGTAAATGGTTCCCGGGCTGGGCCTCCACCATCCCAAGGTCTGGGATTCTATCTCGTTGATTATCTCTGATCCTTTCATGTTCTTTGACCTGAGGAGCCAGAGCACGTAAAATTTCATTCCACCATAACGCCTGAATGCCCTTGATGGGTCGTCTGACCACATGCGGCGTGCTTCAAAACTCCCAGTCTCCTTTTCATCTAAACGTTCAAACATATCGGATTCGATATCGGATTCAACTACTTAAGGATGATATTTCGGGTTAAAGGCGCCTTATGTTGATTTTTTGCCCGAAAGTGATTATGGAACCCACGCACTCAATTCGCAGCGGTGTCCAGGGCAGAAGGCTAAATCCACTTGAATATTTTCCTGTAAAAGATCACGAAGATATCAGGTATTGAATTAGAAAAACGCGAATGCCTAACGAGAAATGCAAGGAGGGAAACCCCCTGACCTATGATTTCGCCAAAGGGCGAGAATTTGGAATCAGGGTGGTGCGTATACAACACAGGGCACTCTACGATCCTGGCTCCTGATCGTTTTAGATGGAACAGGAGTGAAATGTCAAAGAAGGTGTTAGTGACTCCAACTCTGCGCATGGCCTTCTTGAAGAGATCCGTCCGTATAATTTTGTAACCGGACTGGGTATCCCTGACCCTAATGCCAAGCGAAGCCTGAACAAGAAGGTTGAAGCCTTTGCTGATTATTCTCCTGAGAAGAGGTATGTTGTTGAACCTTTTCGAGTAGCGATCGGCAATCACTACATCATACCGTGAGGTCAGTTCAAGCAGGGAGAGAAACTGATCAGCGGTTACGGCGCCATCAGCGTCCATTAGGAACGTGAAATCTTTTGAGACCTGTTCAGAAACCCTCCTTACGGCAGATCCCTTTCCCGATCTGTTGACAGATCGTGCGATACTGATAAAGGGATATTGGTCGGCCAACTCTTCAACAATTTTCTGCGTCCCATCTGTCCCGTCTATGGATACGATGACTTCGCAATTCATTTCTCTCAATGAAATCAACCTGCACAGGTCTTCCAGGACTGCCTCGATCCTCTTTTCCTCATTGTAGGCAGGCACCACAAAGCTAACTGTGTGCATGAACCCATGTAATCTTCCTTCTTCTGACTCAACGTCACGGATTTTCCCGGTCTCGAGCGCGGTAATCTGATTCATTGAAGAAGGAAACAAGCATTTATGTAAAGATTGTTCAATATATAGAGCTTAGCTCCTAAAGGCACTTGAAACCGAATCCGTCGTCTCCTGATTTTGTGTTATGGGCGAATTCACCTCTTATGTATCGTGATTTAACCTCTCAAAACATAAAATATCCATCCGGCATCCAAGCTGTAAATGGAAAGAATGATCATTTTGGGCGGAAACTGTTTCTTGGGCAGTTTCATTGCAGAAAAGGCGCTAGGGAGATGTGGAGGTAACTTTTGTTGACAATTTCTCAACATCAGTACACTCCTGCTTACCCAAGGAAGTTGCAGTAATCAAGAGAAACGTTGAATTCTCTACTACAGACGAGAAATTCTACCTTGTAGCACATATTGCAGCATGCCTTCCTTGGAAGGCTATATCCTGACCCCTTGTGATATGCTTCTATCAAGTTCGCTTGGAACCAGGCGTATGTGGGACATTGCCAGAGCCTCAAAGGCGATTTTTCTATGTATCACATCGTCTGAAATGCACAGTGAAGAACAAATACTTCCGACTTCTGAGACATAGGCTGGATACATGAATCCAAACAGAGTAAGTGGTTGCAACAACGCAGGAAGGCGAATTTCAAAAGCGTTCGTAATGGCTTATCATCGTGAGTTGTCCTTGATGACCGTTTAATGTCTACGTTCCCAGGAAAGGAGAAGATGGTTTCTTAGGGCGAGAGTACTCCTCAGATTTACACCACAGGTCCAGAGTGGGGAATACATATCAATTTACGGACCGAACACAGAGAGGGTAATATCTGTATATAGGCGACTGGATGAATGCCGCATGTAAACCTTTGAATCTGAAGAATCTTGGTGAAAACGTCGTGAATATGGGTGTGGTTGTTCAGGCCTCATTTCTGTATCCTGCTAATATAATATACAAACTTACTGAAAAGTGCGTCAGTGTTGAGTTTCAATCCTTTAAGAAGAGATACTTCTATAAGACGCGCTGCTAAAAATGCTCTGTCTACCAATTTGCTAAAATGAAAACCACTTGTAGATATTCAGAGTGGCTTTCTTAAGACTTTAGAATGGTTCAAAGAGGTCAGTGAAGTGAAAAAAAGGAGTTGTTAGCCCAGATATATGTGTTCAGTGATTGCCGCTCTTCTTACAACTCCTGTAATCCTCTTAGCTATCGAGGCGCTTCTTTCATTTGCATACCGTCCTTCGGTTGATGCCAATATCCTTCGCCACTGCAGTCTGCCTTGTGCTTGTCTCCAGTAGTTCCATGCCATTCCTGCGTTTCCATTCAGACCCGGTTAATTCTCCTGAATCATCATTAACGCCCATTATCCTGCATCAGGCAATTAAAGACAAGAAGTACTATGCTCAATTATACATAATGAAATCGTAAATATCCAAAGAACAGTAAGGTAGTCGGTATTAAGAAGCAATCACGTATATTTGTTCTCCTTCTTTGTCTTGAAATGTTTGGTGTAGAAATACGATGCCCCAGAAGCCACTAGACGGATTCTATCTTCGCTAATTCCTTTTCCCAGTGAAGTGCCGCCGTCATGTCGAATTCTCCAGGAAGGATTTGTCTGGCCATGAATGCCCTTTAAAGATAGACGGTAAGCAAATTCATCATCTTCCACGTAAATGTGAAAGTTCTCGTCGAACATCTCATCTTCGAGTGTGCTTGCTTTGAACACTCCGAACGGTTGAACGCTTACAAGGCCATTTCCTATTAGTGATGGGATACCCAGAGCAAATCCAGATGTCAGTTTCATTATGCCGAGAGTAAACTTGTATGCATAAAAGGGTGCCTTGCGAGCTAGGGTATAACTAAAAAACAACTTCAGAGGACTTGTTGTTACATTAACGACAGGTTTTCGCCCGTTTAGATAAGGTTGAGCATAACATTTATCATGGCTCAAAACATAATTTATCATTCCATCGATCCCTTCGATTCCCCATACGTCATCATTACTTAGGATGACACAATCAGGCTGATGGTTCAACGATTCTTTTATGCCGGCATTCATGCTCTTGGAAAAAGAAAATGTCGGGCCTGAGTTCTCTACCAAAATGGAGTCTACTTTATGGGCGTTAAGCTCCTTTTGGAGACGTTGTACACGATCTTGGGTGTGATCTGCGGTCGGAACGACTGCTATTACTTTATTTCCCTTAAGATTTGAAATTATTTTCATACTTTCTTGTCTTTCCCATAATAGTCTAATATTTTAGCGGGAGGCGTCACTTTAACCAATTTGACGTACGGAGCTGCAGCGAGATCATCATAGGAAAAAGCTCCTTCCCCCGTAATATTTTTATCAAACCTGTTAAGTGTTGGAGTTCTTCCCTCATCTATAGCTCGCTGTATCTGTATCCTCCATTTCATCTTCATTACCTGCGGATCTCTCAAAGTATTAGTATGCCATACCTCTCCGACAAAGTGTGGTTCATAAAGTAACCTCCTTATTCCATTTCTCCGTAACTGGTAAACAGTGCTCCTAATTCCAAATGAAAGATGTGGTTTAAAGTATTTCATCTGGTCCCCTTCAATGCTTCCACCATCATTTATCACCTTTTTTCTGCCGTAATGAAATCTCCAATAATAGGGTGGATAGGCGCCTATAATCTCTGTATTCGGGTTCCCATATAAATGGTGATATTTTATTGCATAAATCTTGCTGGTATCCAGTTTCTTAGTTTCAATCCTTCTGTTGAGAAATTCGTCTGTATCAAGAAGAAGTTTCCATTCAGTGTCCAGTTTATCTTGAGCGATTTGCTTGTATCTAGTATAAATTTCCCAGCCCCTTGAGTCGGACTTTTCCAAATGCGTTAAGATAACGTTGTCAGGTAACTCTGGTATTTTCAGCTTATCCCCAATAAACACTAGTGAAAGCTTATCGAACAACTCACTGTTATGCTTGATCCATAGATCTAGGGGGTATTGCATCTCTTTCCAATCATCCATCGCGAATGCATAAGCCCCTACAGTCATTGCTTCACCGCCAAGTAAGTATTAGATATTTTAGCTTTCAAACATAGGGGAATGATATACCTTGTTATCAACTTCACTCTAGATTTCTGGGATCATTTACTAGATCCTTTTTAATCTCGAAGATGCTCCACGTCATTTGGATTTGGAGTAAAACAAATGATGCAGGCGTAAATGAATGTGCCGTAGTAACTTATAGGAATACTTGCGATGGAAAATATACAAGGAAATTCACAGCACTGCATTGACTCTCACGCAGACTACGGCTCCAAGTAAAAGGCAAAGTATGCCTTGATTACTCTGTATTTCTGGGCCAAACTTATGCAACATTGGGAAGGAGATTTACTAAGACGGTATAACCCGAATTCTTGAAGGTGCGGTTGCAAGCATGCCTAATCTGCCATCTCCAACGGTTAGAATGGAATAAGGGACGCAGCAATCAGATGGTTTCCAGGTCCACACAGGGCAAATTCAACGCGCTTCACATGCAATATTACGAAACCCAGCCAATGCAGACGGTCGACAGGATTCCAGATAACCGAACGGGCAATTTAGAAACAGATGTACTATTTAATAGTACAGGAGTACTCAATGAATTGCGATATAGAAAAGACCTTCAGGCCAAGCGAAAAGAAAAGTATCAAAGTTCCCTGTTATTAGCAGTCCCTGCTCAAAGCTGAATTCTGCATTCTAATGAGGATTTCCCAAAACCATTCGATATAGTACAATGTCTTTCCTAAACATTGTAAAATCAGCCAATTATGCCATAAATACTCTGAAATATGGTGAAT
>JAKAAY010000038.1 GCA_021802055.1 Thermoplasmata archaeon | reverse complement strand
GGAAAGGGGATCACCAAGAGATTCAATTTCTTTATACCATTCAGGGAAACTGGACTGCAGCAGATTCATGCATATTGATCATGAGGTCATGAAAAAGGGTTTCGGTGGAGGTTTTTGGAAATCCTCATCCATCACTTAATGTGTATCTCTATATAATCCCTTGCAGTTATGAAACAATCAAAATGTGCTTATTTTTCTTGATTCTTGACCCCATACATACGCAATTAAACAAGGGACATAGCTTCCCGAAAGTTGTGATGGTATGTTAGAGGCGGAGTAGATCACCTTTCAGAAACCAGAATAGAGGAATCGGCATGAGTCATAAGCCCATCATGTCCAGAATTAGGGGCCAATCCAATGCGATGACGCCTGTAAAGAACTCCCTAGTGCCCCAAATCTTTATGAACGTCTCAGAAGGAGGTATCAATGACGGAGTCAGTTAGTGATAATTATACCAATAAAAGTTTCTCTTTGCTTATGGTGAAAACAGGTACATGGGCTTTCAAGACCTTCTCAACGGTCCGATTCCTTGAATGTAATTGTAGGCACTACCACCATTATTGATAGGCTTTACCTCTATTCATGAGCCAATGATTTAGGGATGGAGCACAGCTTAATGGTAGTAAGAATCCGGGAGATCAGCCAGATGTCTTTGGTCTAGCCCTCATAATCTTTAACCTAGGGTGTCTATAACGCTGTTCAGGTTGGCCCCAAGGCCCTGACCACTTCCCACGATGTATCCCTGTGAGTTAACCATGTAGTATAAATCAAGCGCACTTGCTGGATTATATTCCTGGGTTACCGACTGAGCAGCCGTTCCGATGTCCCATCCAGGCTGGTTCGCGCCGCCGTATTGTGAAACGAATGCAGAAAGACTTTCTCCCGGCTGATTGAAGTCATTGTAATTTTCTATCTGCAGCAACAGTATCCCGTCAGACCTGAATGTACTATAGTATTGCGAGATAAGTAACTCACTTGTCTCTGCACATGAGGAACACCATGTTGTCATCAGCCAGACAACAAAAGGGTGGCCCTCCAGGGATTTCGTTGATATTGTGCCTCCGTTTATCAACGAAACAGTGAAGTCACTTAAGGCTTGTTTTGACTTGCTAACGGTCTGGTTTCCATTTGTTGCGGAGCCTGCGTAATGTATGCCTGCCACAACCAGCAGAGCAATTGATACGATTAAAAGCGTTATCTTCATAATTTTTTTCCTGGTTTTTAACCGCCTCCTCCTCAACTGTTCCATCTTTTTCTTCTTGGATTTTGACACTTTTATTCAAGCCTCCTGGTTTTGTGACAGCACCTTTTCTGCCCTCATGCCGTCCAGCCTGCAGCATCCCAGATTCGACGACGTCATAAGGATTGAATAAGTCAGCATCACTATGGAAATTACGTAGAAAATTGGATAGTCCACGGCAAAGAAATGTTGTATGGGAGGCGAGTAGCTGAAAATGAAAGGCGATGAAGCGCCGATTAATCCAATGATCGACGGTATGACGGGTGTGCAGCAGAAGATATTAACAGCGCTTGTGAGAACCGATGTCGCTCCCAGACCCTTGTTTATTTTTACACCAAAGGCATGTGACCTTACAGCGATTGTGATTAGAAGAGAAAAGAGGATACCCATAGCAAAGGAGAAAAACACCTGAATAGGGGTTATGAATTTGACTGCCGGCAAAAAGAATGCTCCAAACGGAAGCATTGGCAGTAAAATAAAGTACAGGGCAGTAAGAAGTGCTGAGAGTGTGATGAATAAGAGCAGATATGTTCTCTTGGCTAATGTTGCATGGATTGCATTCAGAGATGATGAAAAGTTAAACTTGTTATGAGTAACTTCCATGTATTCATTGATAGCAAGAAAAGTATATAACAAAGTAAGTAAAGAAAAGTTTAGTTGCCGGCGAGCCCGCGAGCACCTGACGTCAAATGGAAAGGCTGACTTTTTTGAAGGAGCGTTATCCGGGCATAGGTCCCTGTTAACTAGTAGCTTATCCGTTCATTATCATAATATTGGAAAGCATTATCTTGAAGAATCCCGGTTTCCCGTTTCTATCTTTTTCTTCCGGGATGTAATCTGTACGGCCACTCCAGGCCATCTCATGGAACGGTTTCCTGGTCGTTTTTCTTGAACTTGCTCAATATGCAGAAGGACCATTCATGAATCTTCGTGTGATGTTCCGTCGCAATCAGATCTCGAAACTCCACGATCCAGGAAAGCTTGCAATGAAGAAATGGATCACTCAGGGAGGTTTCTCCCGGAGAAGAGTCAGGGTATGTGGGAAGGTGCCAGGGATTCGGGAAGTTTCACCATGAACTTTATTCCGATAATGAACCGCAGAAGCGACGCTTCATTATACTGGCGTTCCTTCATTGATGAGCCTTCTTATCTTGATTTTTCTACTTTCACTTTTGAGATCTGCATCCATGGTATCATGCTTTCACGCAGACATGACCGCTCTCCTGAGGATTTCGTACTGATGGTATATGAAAACAGTCATTGAGATGGCAGTAATCCCATGTCTCTTTGACCATTCTATCTCCTTCTGAAGATATGTGAGATGCTTGCTCTTGTCATCCTGGGGCGTATATGGAAGGCCATGAATGTATCCCATTATGTTCTTCTGGATTTTCTCTTTCTCGCTGCTGGATATGAATCCCAGGCGGTTACCCATCTCAGCCTCCCTGAGACCTGAGAGGTATGTTGCCTTGACTATATCCTCCCTGGTCATCCACGCAGTCTCGTAATTTAGGAAGTCCTCCCATGATACCCCGTTTTCGAGGAGGTTATAGTAGTCCATGATTTTCCTAGCCCTTATTCGATATCCATACTGTTCAGCCTTCTCATAAAAGAGAGATCCTGGATCGATGAACGGTGCCAGGGGCGCTATAAAGCCGTGCACAGGCATCGTCTCTCTGGCATGTTCCATCATTTTTTCCATGTAACTGCAGTCCTCCAGAACATCCTGGACGGTCTGGCCCGGAAGGCCAATGGAGAAATAAACGTCAAATTTCCTTGAGCCATGCTTCTTTGCGCTCTCAATTGACTTCTCCAGCTCATGGTTGCTGTATGCCTTGCCTGCCTTTCTCCTTATAGTTTCATTGGATGATTCCGGCGATATCTCACAGGTATATTCCGTAACGTATGTGGACATTAAGTCCAGAAATTCCTCTGTTGGCGGTTCAAAGTATTCAGTCAGAAGCGGCAGATCAATTCCCCGGTCCCTGATCTCCCTGAAGAGCTCTGTATAATATTTCTCACCGGCCAGCCTTATGTCTCCAGCCACAAAAATAGGCGAATCTATTGTGTCCTTTATGACCTCCATCTCTTCCGCGACCCGGCTGGGGCGTCTTCTGACTGGTGAGGCCGGGAAATAGTTATTGCCGTATGCGAAATTGGAACCACCACAAAAACCGCAATTAAACTGGCAACCCCTCTGGATCAGGGTCATCCCCGTGGGGTTCCCAATCCATGAATAGTAAGGAAGGTGCCCCTTAATGTCATGGTACTTGAAGGCATTCTTAAACAACAGGCTATAGTCAAGAAAGACTGCCTCTCCCGGGTCAGGGTCCTTCAGCCTGGGATTGGAAACAATCCTGCCATCCCTGCGGAATACGAGATTCGGCACTTCTTCAAGCGGACCGTTTCGCTCGCTGGCATCAAGCAGGCTTATGAGTTGCTTTTCCACAAAATCTCCGGCAAGGATATAGTCTATATCCTGGTTGACTTCCATGATGTCTTTGGCAAAGTAAGTTGAGGAGAACCCGCCCAGCAGGATTTTCCTGTCCGGATGGTATCTCTTTATCAGTTTTGCAATGTTGAAAGCCCCATGGACGTGTGGAAGCCAGTGAAGATCTATGCCAAAAATTTCGGCATCCAGGTTCCTGATGTATTTTTCCACGTCGAAATTTCTGTCTGAAAGCATCAGAACTGCAATGTTGCTTATCCTGGCCCTGAATCCGTTCTTTATGGCATATCCCAGCATGCTTACGAAACCAACCGGGTACATTTCAAAGAGGGGAGTCGACGGCACCACGTCGCTAAGCGGACCCTCCTTCAGGTTCCTGCTCCTGAAGTCATAGATGCTGGGGGGATGTACGAAGTTTATGTCCGCTTTCATGCAGCCTTAACAGCTTTGCATTGCTTAAATGGTTTATGCCTAAATGCCTTGTGGCCGGTCCAGCGATTTCTGCCTTCCGTCACACCTTAACAGCTAGAGTTGCAGGTTTTGATTTGCAAATACATTCAACAATAAATTATATATTTATTAAAAAAGGAACCCCCATTTCAAATAGCTAGACCAGATTTACACCTGATGACCGTCGTAGAGCTGTGCCATATCTGCATGTCTCCAGCGGTTCGCAGGTGCAAGGTCTGCAACCTTCCGGTCTGCAATGCCCATCTCACGAGATATGGCGTATGCACCACCTGTAACGGCAAAAGACAGCGCTGAAGACTAACCCTTGATCTGGTACCCCTTCAGCCATTCCAGATCGCTGCGGTAAAGGTGCCGGATGTCGGATAACCCGAAGAACAGCATTGCGACTCTCTCAAGGCCCATGCCCCAGGCTATAACCGGCTTCCTGAGTCCGATGGGTCTGGTTACCTCTGGTCTGAAGACCCCCGATCCTCCAAGTTCGACCTCCTTTCCGTTTACCACTGCGACTGCATCCATACTGGGTTCAGTGTAAGGATAATAGGATGGAATGAATCTGATGTCCTTGAATCCGAGTGCGCTGTAGAACCTTCTCATGAGCGACTTCAATGTGGACAGGTTCGCATTCTTGCCGTAATACGCTCCCTCGATCTGATGCAGTTCAGCCAGGTGCTTCCAGTCAGTGCTTTCGTGCCTGAACACTTTTTCTACCGAGAAAACGGCCTGGGGTGCGTTCCGATGCTCATACAGGTACCTGACTGTGCTGACGGTGGTGTGGGTTCTGAGAAGGAGTTTTCTTGATTCATTTTCATCGAACCTGTATCCCCATCCGGGATATCTTCCGACGCCCTTCTCGTGAACCTTCCTGGAAAGGTCTATTATCTCAGGAAGCTCCATTCGAGTATCCCTGCTGGAATTTAGATAGAATGTGTCCTGCATTTCCCTGGCAGGGTGGTCCTGCGGGATGAAAAGGGCATCCATATTCCATCCTGCAGTCTCGATGTAATGTCCCGGCATCTCGGTGAAGCCCATGTTTGTGAATATGTCTTTCACCATTTTGATTAGGATGCTCATTGGATGGTAATATCCACCGTTGAATTTCTCAGCTGGCGCGCTCAGATCGAATGCCCTGAACACACTTTCCCTCCATGCACCTGATGCAATGATCTCAGGCGTGAGAGTTTCTATTCTACTTCCCCCACGGGATTCTTTTAATGCAGCAATCCCGGAGGCGTTTATCCTCATCTTTCTCCTGGTCCTTTTCCTCTCCACCAGAAGTCCGCCGCGCCGCTTGAAATGCTCAAGCAACCCCCCTTCTAGCACAGAGTATGATCCACTGGAGACAGACTCAAGAAAAGACTGTCTTCTCAATACCTCATCCTGGAATTGGGGAATGGTTTTGAATGCGATCTTCCCTCCAGAGGGCCTGAGTCCAAATTTGGCAAGCTGAGCCAGGCCAATCCTGACGTCGCTGGCCGGTAAAAAGCGTTCCAGTTCTCTCAGATCTATTTCTGAATATTTCTCCACCGCGTCATAGATTCTTTTTTCCGGAAGACCTTCCTCAAGATATCGAATGCCTTCCTGGCTCAATCCGTATGAGACCTCCTCGGTTCTCACCACATCAATAAGATTCTTTGCTTCCAGCCATGATATGGCGTTTGATGCCTCTCTCCTTTCCATCCCGGGCGGGATTACCTGATCTTCCTCAACGTATTCGTGCTTTCCTGAAAGGAAGGATAGAACGGCCAGCTCGTTGTTGCTGAGATCCATCGTCTCCTGATGCATGATTATTATGTATAAAATGAGTGGGAAAGACGACTTAGATAACTCCGTCATGAGAAGACAAGGGTAAAACACATGCTGCTGAACATGGCCTGTCCGGTCTCCGTGGAAACCGGGGGTATTACCGGAGAGTATAACTGTCGCATGTATTCATGGGGTCAGCCATTCATTGAGTTCCCGGGTCCCGCCCATACACTCCCTAGTCGCCTGCTATGATATTGTAAATAATGTCCCCGCCTGGTTTCCTGTCTGTAACGGTGAGCAGGAGTGGATAACGGTTGATAAAATCCGAAAGGCTTGCACAGCCGTACTTCTCCGGTTTGAACGATGCATCGATTTTCCTTATGGTGATTCCTATAAGGGAGCCGAGGACGCCTTCATCCCGTTTGGGGACTTCCTTCAGGGCCTTTCTGAGCAGTTCTTCACCCTCTGTGAAGTTTTTCCTGATTTGCTTGACAATGGGATTTTTTTCCTCCACGATAAATACGGTGAATGGATAGGAGTCCGCATAGTTTACAGAGGGATTCCTGGATTCTGTCCTCAGGAGGCCCAAGCTCACAAGAGATTTGAAGACCTCCCTTCTCTGGAGGTGTTCCAGGTCCGGAAGTACCTCTGCCAGCCGGTCCACGATGAACTCTTTCAGCTTTACGGAGCCGAATCGCTCCTTGTACTTATCAAATTCAAGAATTGCCGCTTCTGCCGCTTTCATCTGGTTCACGCTGAGGGATACCCCCTTGGCTGCTGTTCGTACGCTCTCGTCTTCAGATTGTAAATCCGAATCTTCTGCTGAAGGGTTCTCCATGTCCAGATACGAGTAATTTCCCTCGCCCACCAGTTTCTTCAGGTCTCCCGACAGCGTATTTTTCATTCCAACAATATGGAGATCCTTGCCCATCTCCCTTATACGGTTTGCAATGAGCATGTAGTCCCGATCGCCTGCAAAGATGACGATTGTGTCTATATCTCTCCTTGTCAGGCAGACCTCCTGAGCCGCAAGGGAGAGCTCAATGTCGCAGCTGTTCTTGTACTGCGTGGCCAGAACGTCCACAATTCGAATCCCCATTCTCTGCAATTCCTTCTTGGGCTCCTGCAGGCGACTCCAGTCAGCAAAGGCCTGCCTTATCACAAACTCGCCAACTTTCTCCTTAAGCGTGTCCAGTGCGTTGGCAATCATGGATGCCGACGCTTCATCAGCCTCCTGATATGACTTGCTGTAGTTATTTGTCAGTGAAAAATAGAAATTCTCAAAGTCGATGAAGACAGCTGCCAGCTTCCTCTGATCCAACTTAACACGAAGCGTTAGGAATTTTAAAACACTTTCTCCATTCTGCTTGCACCTTTCCCATAATCAAAGGACATTTCTTGCCTGAGTAGGCCCGATCGCACCCTCACGACACTATGGCATTTCGCGACGCTTATTAGCACTTTGAGATTAGAGCAGATTAATGAAAGAATGGTACGAAAACGGAGAAAAGTGGTACCCGTCCAAATGGGGAAAGGAAGATCAGCTTGGCACACTGAATCTACTGGGCCCGGAGAAGATACTTGAAGCCGCCTCACTCATAAGGAAGGGCAAAGCCTACAATCTCAGCCATACTCTGAAAAACGGGATTCCTGGAAGATACTCATCGCATGGGCACTTCTTTCATACTGTCGCACAGAGGGTATATGACTCGAGGCCCCCATACAGGGAGAATACTGTTAACAAGCTGGGTGGATCTGTGTCAAGGCTGGAGACCACGGATCATGTTGGCACGCACCTGGATTCTCTGAACCATATATCCTTCAACAACAGGTTCTATAATGGACTTGATGCCTTTGAGGAGACAACCACCTTTGGAACATACAGGCTGGGAATAGAGACGGTGCCGCCCATCATCACGAGAGGCATTATGATCATGGCTCCGGGAAGCGAGGATGGCATAACCGGGAGAGGGCATGCCATAACAGTGGAGGAAACGGAAGCGTTCCTGAAGAAGCATGATTTAGAGGTAAGAGAGGGAGACGCGGTTTTATTCCACACAGGGGTGGCCTCACTGTGGGAGAAGACCCAGGAATACAACAGTTACTATGAGAACGCCCCTGGAATAGGGTATGAGCTTGCAAAATGGTTGGCGGAGAAAGATGTGGCTGTCACTGGCGCCGATACCCCGGATACCGAAGTGGAACCTCCCGAGCGAAAGGGTACCAGGTTGCCTGTTCACCAGTATCTCATAACAAAATCCGGTATACGGATACTTGACAACCTCAATCTGGGTGAACTCGCAAGGGACAAGGTATACGAGTTTTTCTTTGCATGTCTTCCGCTAAAGATCTATGGGTCAACCGCATCACCAGTGGCACCGGTCGCACTGACATAAGGTGCTCACACAAGGCCTGAATTCGCTGTTCTTTTAGTCTGCACTGCGCAGGAGACAGCTGATTCTGCTCCAGAACCCGGGATACGGCCATCAGTATTACAATAGACCGGGTTCATTCACCCTCGGGTGTCCAGGCAAAATACTGCTAAGAAATGTGTGAAATTCCACTTTCGGGCGATATCTCCGGCCGGTATGGTGTTGCGGATAATAATGGCACACTTCCATGGGCTTATCCTCATTGTGATTCTCCGAGCACTGCTTTAGAGCGCAGATGATGGGAAACGTCTGCCAGCATCCCCGCAGGTAAATAAAGCGTCCAGTGACAGGTCTGTAGATGGATTTTAATTTCAACTGATGGGAATTCCCTCTCTGCTAAATGTCCTCTTAACCACGGGGTATGTGAGAACGTCAAATTCCGCCAGTATAACGGAGATAATCAGCAACGCATTGCCCTTCAGGGAGATCGCGCCGATCTCGGTGAGAGAACACACACTACGGGGTATGTCAGCAGGGCAATCAATGACAGCCGGTATGCGCTTCGAGTGTTGGCGACCCTAGGCAGAGATACTGTGCTTACCCCAATGGAAAGTACCATTCCAGCCGGTACCAGAAGAAGTGGAATTATGATGCCTGCAAGGTTCGGATAACAGTTATAGCCGAAAAGATTGAAAGTAAACTTATCCATCAGAGCCATGAAGACAAGGTTCCCAGTATTACCGCAATAAATGTCGGAATAAACGCGGAAGGTCCCCCGCCTGGAACAATCTCACCGTCGGAGGATGGCATTGAATGAAGCTCCTCAAGGTTATTACGTATTCTTCACCGGCTGT
>JAKAAY010000037.1 GCA_021802055.1 Thermoplasmata archaeon | reverse complement strand
AAGATCTATCTGACAGATGTGGGAAACAGATCAATTCCGGCGGAGATGCCAAAGAAGGTCCGTGAACTTGCGGAACTGCTGGGCATGGAACCAGACCTGTTCCCTAAAAGTGTTCCGAGTTAAGGATAAATGCATGAACGAGATCAGAGAGATGTTGCAGAAGAGGTATCCTTCATGATTACTCAACTTTTGGGACGCTATGCGCAAAAGAGTTGCGCAACACTAAAAAATAACAAAAAGATAAAATCCCATGAATTGAATTGCAGTTTCCATGAGCAACACCATGTCGCGTCTGTTCGCGGTCGCACGTTATGAATTTATCTGGGACTTCAGAAAGTACCGTACCATAGTGATGTTATTTGTCCTTTTGCTGGCAACGGCTGGTTATGGAATTCTTCAACCAATTCTTTTGCTCACTCCGGCACAAAGATTGGCTCTCGGGAATAATTGGTGGATGAAGGTGATTGGGCAGTACTTATTCACAAGAGTTGTGATAGGTCTTCTTCCTTTGATGGTCGGAGGTACACTGGCTACCGATTCAATCTCACAGGAATTTGACAAGGGGTGGATAGTGCCCCTCTTGTCTCAACCGATTTCTAAGGCCGAGATCTATGCAGGCAAGGTTTTCGAAAAGGTGATTATGTGCTGCATATTCTCTCTGGTTGTAATTACAGTAAGTCTTGTAGCATCATATGTTGTTGATAGCCCCGCATCATACCTGAACCTTCTACCATACATTTTCTTGTCGGTAGTCGTTACTTTCTTTGGATTTGCTGCAATAGCCTTGCTGCTCAGTTCGTTGATCAAGAATTCAAGCGTTGTGTTCGGTTCAATGTTGGGATTGCTTGTTCTGCTCATAATCGTGTATTTTGCAGTTGTTTTTTACTCGAATGGCTACAATCCATGGATGAACGCCGTGCCAATGATCAACGAAAGCATGTTCCCCTCAGTTATTGGCCAGTATATGTTGAATCCGAACGGAAACCTTCCTTTTGACGCCTCATCTTTTGGAGTCACAAAAACTGAGTCCATAAGTGCACTTAGCATCTTCTCATCAAGCATCATCTCGGTTCTTGTAGAACTTGGACTAGTCCTTTCCGTAGGTTTCTATTTCTTCAGAAAGAGGGAGGTAGTTTAACTATGAAGGACGGCATGATTCTCCAGCTTGATAGCATCAAAAAAGTTTACAGGCCAGGATCTGGCGTTTTCGGCATTAACATGAACATCCACAGTGGAGAGATACATGGATTTCTTGGACAAAACGGAGCTGGAAAGACCACAACGATGAAATGCATCATGGGTCTAATCTCATATGATGCCGGCTCCATGAGCATGTTCGGAGAGGAATATAATCCTGGAAACTGGAAACTTAAGACCAGAATAGGCTTCATGCCGGAAATTCTGACATTTCCTCCTTACCTCACGGCACTGGAAGTTATGCTTACGTATGGGAGAATAAGGGGGATCGAGAAGGGCACCCTGGCATCCCAAGCAGAAATTCTACTGGAGAAGGTCGGACTCACAGAAGTCAAGCATGGGAAAGTCGGGGCATTCAGCAAAGGAACGATTTCCAAGCTGGGGATTGCCTTTTCGATGATTGGAAATCCAGATTTATTGATACTCGATGAACCCACTTCTGGTCTTGATCCTGTGAGCAAGGCTGCAATTCACAGACTTTTCAAGGAGATAGTAAAGGACGGTAAGACTATTGTGCTATCATCTCACCAACTACAGGACGTCGAGAACCTCTGCGATAGTGTGACAGTAATAAACAGGGGACTTACTGTAGCAGAAGGCCCAACAGAAATGTTGCGCAAAAAAGGTGGAGTAATCTCATACAGGGCAGAGTTCTCAAAGGTAGATAATAGACTTCTAAGCGGTTTGAGCTCTCTGGAAGGCGTCACCTCTGTTGATGAGATTGAAGGAAAGAATATGGTGAGAGTAATAGTGGAAGGAGAAAGAGATGTCAGGGAAATGCTTGCAAAAGAAGCTGTAGCACTGGGAAACGCTATGCTATCCTGTGAGGAGGAAAAAGAGACACTGGAGGAGCTTTTCTTTCAGTTAATCACTTAGCTTAAGGCTTGTCAGCAAACAGACAAGCGCGTTTTTTCCACTTTCCTATGGAAACCTGAGCAGGGGTAAGGAGTTGGAGCTTTAAAGCGTATTGAGGAGATTACTCGGGCACTGGCAAGAAACTAATGGATCGTACTGAAAATGTCAGTGCCGGCTTGAAGGATTACACTCTTGCGGAGGAAACGTTATCAGTCTAATTCAGTGATAGGTTAATCTGGGATAGGATAAACGCGAATCGTAAATCAACTATCCAAAAAAGAAAAAAATTTGAAAATCCACAACTGGCTGAGATCAGACATGGGAGTAATAGGGTTTCCTTGGATGGCTGGGCTGGAAAGCCAGCTCTACTCCCCAATTACGATTCCGTTCTGGCTTTTCCCAACCTTTCCAGCTCGGCCTGAACTTCCTTTAGCTCAGTCTCAAGGTAGTTCCTCTGGCTTTCCAGATAGTCCTTTCTGTCTTCTGGCGCGATGTAGTGGTTGTGATGCCCGCAGTTTCCCATACGTCCGGGATGATGCATACAGCCACATTCATTCATCATATGTCCATGTCCGTTCACGTTGACACCTCCATCACACTTATTACAGATAAGTTTATAAACATATCGGTAGATATACTATACGATATGTCGCCTATGCATGGGTGCAGAGGATTCAGAAGGCATGGCCCAGGAGGTCATGGGTTCGGTTTCAGAAGGGGTGAATTCAGGTTTTTGGTGCTACTCACCCTGGAAGAGAAGCCTACGCACGGATATGCTATTATTCAGGGAATAGGAAGGTTTTATGGCCATATGGTCAGTCCCGGCATTGTCTACCCCACCTTACAGGAGCTTTTGCAGGACAATCTCATTCGCTTGGTTGAAGAGGGAGAAAGGAAGGTATATGCTCTCACAGACAGAGGAAAGGAATTCCTTGAAACGAACAAAGAATTGATAGAGAGACTTAAGACACAGAGGGAAGCTTCGGAACGAATCGGACGCTACGGAGTGATGAAGAGCATGGAAGAGATAGAAGACTCCATTTTGGAAAATGCAGAATGCCTCAGTTCAGAAAAGTTGGACGCCATAGATGAAATAATCAGAAATGCGAAGGGAAAGATCCTGTCAATCATTTTCAGCAGCGAGTAACCACTTGCGGCAGAAACCGGTAAACGATCATTTCACTGTGCCATATGACGCCCGGTGCCACATGAGTGCATAATCCCTCAGAACAGTCTACCGGGTCTTTTCCACAGTGTGCAGCAGAGGCAGGAGGCTTTTCCTCACTCTTTCCCCAAAATCTGTCAGTGAATACGAGACTCCATCGGACCCCTCTCTCCTAATTATGAGGTTATGATCCTGCAGATCCTTGAGTCTTCTGGCAATGATCGTTGAGCTGGAATACGGGATATCTTTCAGAATCTCGTTGAAACTCTTTCGGTTTCCCATGTTGCCTATGACACCAAGCACCAGCATGGTGTACTTCTTCCCTATGAGGCTCAGTATAGGTAGGGAAGGATCGACGCAGACAGGAGTTCCGCCGTCATAGATCATGCATGCCCTAAGCTTATTCTCAATTCTGGTCCTTTCCAAGTCTCCAGTATTTACCAATCCCGATCACAGATAACATCTTCCCAGGTAAAAAAAAGTTTACGTTTCCCTATTAATACGTGGCGGCTATTGTATATTTATGGAAGACAGAAAAGTAAGATTGAGGATCTATGGAATGACCTGCGATGACTGTGTGGCAACGGTCTCCAGGGGGCTGAGAAACCAGGATGGTGTCATTGACGTGAAGGTGTCCCTGAAGGAGGGGATCGCAGAGGTCGCTGTTGATTCCGCGAAGGTGAAACCCGAGGCTCTCCTGAAGAATGGAGTGTTCACAAAGCCTTCTCATTACAGGGCAACGCTCGTAGACCACTGAAGCGGCGAGTCACCATGGGAGAGGAAATCAAGCAATTCGATCTGATAATACTGGGAAAGGGCGCTGCAGCATTCTCGGCCGCAATCAAGGCATCAGAACTGAGCAACGGGGAGATGTCCATTGCGATGGTTGGCACCGGACCTCTGGGTGGTACATGCGTGAACGTTGGCTGTGTGCCGTCAAAGTACCTGCTGGAATCGTCTCATGCTGTGTTCAGACCGGAACATCCAACCATGCCGGGGATCTATGAGACCAGGGTAAGCCACGACTTCGGGGAGGTTATGAAAGGCCTCAGATCATACGTCTCGCACGCGAGAGAAGTAAAATATTCACAGGTGATCGATAATTACACCAATGTCACGCTTTTCGAGGGGCTTGGAAAATTCATAGACAAAAGGATCGTTGCAATTACCGGCCCAGACGGAAAGGAACTAGACCGAGTGAAAGGCTCGAACATACTCATCGCAACAGGTTCACACCCCACTGCCCCCAATATAGAAGGTCTTCATGATACAGGTTTCCTGACCAGTGATACCATCTGGGAACTAAAGGCTCTCCCCAGATCGGTAGCCATCATTGGAGGCGGGGCTATCGGCCTCGAGATAGGGCAGGCTCTGCTGCACTTTGGCTCCAGGGTGATCGTGATAGAGGCACTGGATGCATTGCTTCCGCAAACTGAGCCTGAAATAGGTCTTGCCCTTAGGTCGAAACTGGAGAAGGAAGGCATGCAGTTTCACCTGCGGGCCAGAATCAATTCTGTGAGCAGATCCAGAGATGGAAAGTCAATAGAAATCATAACCCACAGGGGTAAGGAAAAGCTGGAAGCCGAAGAAATTTTAGTTGCCACCGGAAGGCAACCCAACACCGGGTCCCTGAACCTGGAGGCCGCAGGTGTCAGGACAGACTCCAGGGGCCTCATCATCACGTCAGATGGAATGGCCACATCCACGCCCGGGATATACGCGGCAGGAGACTGCGTTTCCAAGAAGATGTTTCTGGAAACGCTTGCAGCAAGGGAAGGAGTCGTGGCGGTGAGCAACATGTTCGGCGATGACATGAAGATAGACTATGATGCAGCCACATGGGCAGTCTTCACCAGCCCGCAGGTGGCAGGCGTTGGTATGACAGAGAACGAGTTTTCAAAGAAGAACGGGGCATGCTCATGCAGGGTATTCTCGCTTGAAAACCTCACTAAAGCCAGCATAATGGGGGAAACAGAGGGGATCATAAAGATTACAGTGGACCCCAGGAGCAACAGGATTGTGGGCATGCACATCATGGCGCCAAACGCGACTGACATCATTACGGAGGGTGCTTACGCGGTCAGGAAAGGATACACTGTCGACGATGTAATAGCAACAAGCCATATATTCCCGTCAATATCAGAGGGTATCAAGCTTGCAGCCCAGTCGTTCATAAGAGATATCTCAAAAATGGCCTGCTGCGTCGAATGAAACAGGGGTATTTGCTTTAATTACCCCATCATACCCCGCCTCTTACATCAATGACAACCTCTCGCACTGCCCGACCGCATGAATAACATTTTATCGGCAGGAATCATTAGAGGTATGTTTTATGCCAATTGAAGACAAGCTCGTAGAGGTACAGGACAGGATCGAGAAGAAATTCGGGGGAATCGGCAAGGGAAAGTATGCCAGGATCATAAGGATGGCCAGGAGGCCGACTTCAGAGGAATACATGAAGGTTCTGCTGATCACCGGATTCGGTATAGTTCTCCTGGGATTGGTCGGTTTCGTCATCTATCTCATAATGGGCGTTTACTTCAAGGTACCATAGGGTGAATTTATGGCGCAGGAAACCGTTAAGCAGGAGTGGTTCGAGTCGGAGTCTGGTTCAAAGGACGTCGGGTGTGGGAGAACGTATGAGTACCCAATGACCATAAGGAATACCCACGCCACGAAACGCAAGTTCAACATCAGCATAGGTGAGTCATTCAGGCAAAGAGATGAGGCCGTGGAATGGTCCTTCAGCCTTGAAACTTCAAAGACCACTGAATTCGTTGCCTCTCCAAAGGAGAAAAAGGAAGTCAGTGAGACCATTGAGGTGGAAGGTGACGGCTCCAAGAGGCTTATCCTGTCTGTTATCACCCCGAGGGGTGGCTTCAACGACGACCAGTGCGTTATCAGTATAGACGTACAGTCGGAGGACAAGATGAACTCTGTAAACACACAGCTCATCCTGACGCTCAAGCCTGTAATAGTTGCCATAAAGACTACGGTCGGAAACGAATTTCAGGTATCTGTCGATCTATCAAACAGGAGCCAGAAGGACAAAGAGGAGAGGAATCTGCCGGAAGATGTCCCGCAGGAGGTAATCTCCTTAATGTCTTCAAAGGATCTGAAGGGCTACGTGTTCCTGGAAACAATGCATCCCGACAGGGTGGCCATGATCGCCAAAGGGATCAGGGGGTACAAAGGACTTGTGGACGGAACCATGGCCTTCACGGAAATCGTGCACTATCTCACGCCAAAACCTGCTGTGACCGGGCTGGATCTGGGAGCTCTTGTTGAAATAATAAACGGGCCTTTCAAGGGAGAAAAGGCCAAGATCATGTCCATAGACATGGGAAAGGAAGAGGTCACGGTACAACTCATAGAGTCCATGGTGCCCATACCTCTAACCCTCAGGGCAGAGGCAGTGAAGATCCTGGAACAGAAATAGGCAGAAATGAAGCTAAAGACAAAGTCCAAGGAGGGACAGAAGGAGTTTGTGAATAAACTCCAGTCACTTTTCGAAAACCCCGAAGCTATTGTTCCCCAGTGCCTGGAAGGCGGCTTTCTCTGCCATTTCAACGGATACAGGAATAAGGTATCACGAATGCAGTCCAGCGGGTCTTTTGCGAAATATGCAAAGTCATCCGACCAGCTTCTTAGGGCACTTTCTGAAACATATCGCATCGTCCAGGATGAGTCCGTCCCCCTGGTTACATATATCACCACCCCTTACGGAAAGGTGGAGTACGCAAGGCGGGGGGAAGCTGATCCGGCCGTACTGGCAGGAGTTCAGCATCATGATGACGTGATCTGGCGGATGCTTGCCTTCTCCTCTCTTGTCAGAACGAGAAAGGTGAGAATATTCTCAAGTACAAACTACTATAGAGGCACCTGCAAAGGAACCCCGCCTGGAATGGAGTTTTATACGGACGCCTTCAGGGACGAGGAAATTCAATTCACTATTGATGGAAATACCATCATGGTGGGGAGCGAGGGACTGTCACTGAAGGCCGTGCATATGGGTTCTGTAACAATTGAAATTTTTGAGAACTCATCTTACAAGACCCTCTACAGGCTCATGAGACATATTATCTCTCCGACCGTAGAGAACGACTTTGCATTTACCTTTGATTTTCTGGGGGAGGTGACCTCATCCATGCCTGGAGATCTCCTGAGCGGTTACCTTGCAGGGCAGATGGATGACAGGGCATTCATCAGGAACACCCGCAAGAAGAGACTGGCAGATTCCGTAAAGAAGTCCGTGTTCATAATAGGCGATGCATACTACACCGATGTTCAGGCATTTCTCGACAACTTTGAGAATCTCAAGGGCCTAAAATCCGTCAGGCAAGGACTGGAAGCCATGGGAAAGGGTTTGGTAATGGAAGAGGCCAATGAAAGGAAGGTTCTGGAAACGCTCTGGCCACAGAACAAAATTGCAATACTCAAGGAAATCTTTCCCGACCAGGATGAGAAGTACCTTTCCAGACTGAAAGGCGGGCCAATGGAACAGATCCAGCAACTAAGGCAGAAGGCAAGAGAGGAGGAAATTGACCGTATTACCTCTGTGGAATCCTGGTCAGAAGACTCGGCATTTGTGGGCAATCTCATCATGAATTACCTGAAGGCAGGGGCAGAGGAGACCATCAAGTTCGGGGAAGATGCAGCCACTAACCCGGCTAGAAAGGCTATTCTTTGGGCTTTCTCAAAGGCAGTAAGCGTTGACCTTTCTAACCGCAACTGGCTTTTCTCCGACACCGACAAGAGCTTCGGCGATAAGCTGGCCCCTCTTATGGCCGAGATACTGAAACAGCCCACAACCGGTAAGATAGATATCTCTGCGCTGAGGCCGTACATATCGTGAGCTTATGTCAAGGCATTTTCTCAACAGGAAGGAATCAAGGGACATCATCTCCAGGATAGAATCCATGGGATTCGAGATAGGAGACATTGACACGATTGAAGTGGATGAGCAGAAAGATGTAAAGTACTTTTACTCATCCAGGAAAGCAGTGGCATTCCAGAGGGAATTACTTATTCCGTCACTTATTTTCATGGCTGATCACAGGCCCAATTCCAGGTTCATTCAGGTGGATGACGGGGCAGTTCCGCATCTGCTCAACGGTGCAGATCTATTCGCCCAGGGCATCGTGAAATTAGATCCGGCCTTGAAGGCGGGGGACATCGCATATATTTCCAATGTGAAGGAAGTTTATTTTGCAGTGGGTATTATGACAAGAAGTGGGGAGGACGTTGTCACGAACCGGAGGGGTAACGCAGCCAGGACAATCCACAGAGCAAACGATGATTACTACAGGGTATACTCCCAGCAAAGGTAGGTCTTCTGACATTCGGATCAGAGCATACCAGAAACACGGACCATCCGTACTGGGGTTTTAGCCATAAGTCTCTGGTACAAATATGTACCACAAAGGGTAATTTTAATCTAGCATAAAACCAACTATGAAGAGAACATCAATAGTCGCGATAGTGGTCGTGGTGATTCTTGTCGGCGTTGCCGGCACTTATTACGAACTTGGAATGAACGGAAGCACAGGGAACACAGGGAACCTGTCCATGAGCGTTGCGGATACGCCTGTTGCCAATGTGAGCGCCGTATATCTTACATTCTCTCAGGTGCAGGTGCATTCAGCCAACAATTCAAGCTGGGAGACGTTCAACATAACCACACAGACCATCAACGTCTATAACGTGAGCGTGACAAATCCCGCTTTTCTGAACTCCATTTCCCTCAATGCAGGAAAGTACACTGAAATCAGGCTCTACATACAGAATGTGTCTGTAGTTGTCGATCATGTGTCTAAAAAATTCACTATGGTTTCAAACTACGCAATAGTCAACCACCCGTTCAACATTTCAGCTCACGGGACCACGAAGATGACCATCGACTTCAGCATTAGCCAGAGCCTGAACATGGAGAGTCTCATCTTCACACCCTATGTCGGAACCGTAACAGTCAGCTAATAGTGAAATACATATTTTCCTCATTTTTTGATTTTTGAAAATATGTATGTAGCAAAAGGATTCTTTTTCTTATTTACCTCAATTATGACTTAACAGGAAACTTCCACTGCTGTGTTGAACAAATACTTAAGCAACCTGGAGTCCGAGTTGCTTCATTTCCTCCTCTTCCGGAATTACTTTCCATTTCATGTAATCGGCCCTGTGTTTCCTGATAAAGGATACAACGGTATCCAGATCCTCCTCCCTTATCATGACCAGGC
>JAKAAY010000014.1 GCA_021802055.1 Thermoplasmata archaeon | reverse complement strand
ATCTGAATTACGATAGAGTTAGATCCATTACAATTTCTTTTCTGTGGACCCATGCGAAATGGAGAATCGAAAGAAGATGGAAACATAAACAAGCACTATGAGATGGCCGGATGCACCATCGGAAACGGGATGTGAATCCCCTGATGACCAGCCCGGGAGCCATGTGCATCCCGCTACGGATGTTGTTGCAGAGATGGGCAATATAAAACGGCTTGAAAGAAGGAGAAGCCTGCATCTTATGGCCGGTCTTACTCCCATACTGTACTAGTCCTGCAGGAATAAACAAAGGTTCGTGATTACAATTGCCCGTATCCTAAAACAACCAAGAAAACAGTGACCTTTAATGGCCACTAGTAGAGGCAGACGGCTTTGCCAGTGCATATACATAATCAAATGGTCTTGAAAAGTCATCGGGTTCGACGCTCATTTCTATAATTTCAAAACCCGATGATATCATAATTTCCTCCAAAGTATGAGGAGAATAATAATTAACTGTGATCTTTCCTCCTTCTGTAGACCCCTCTATTTTTCTCATATTCTTGTCGCTGGTTCGGGTGGCCAGAAACATGGTTCCTTCCCCTTTCAAAACTCTCATTGCTTCCCGCATGGCACTTCTGACACCGGGCTCGTTCAGGTGAAGCAGGGTGGCCACATTCCATACACCATCGAAATGGTTCTTCGGAAAATCCAGATGGCGAATGTCCATCACTTTAAACACTGCAACTGGGTTCTCTTCCGCAGCTCTCCTGATCATTGAGATAGAATTATCGATCCCGGTTACTTGGAGACCTGAGCTCATGAAATAACGGACAAATCTTCCTGTCCCGCATCCCGCATCCAAAACGTGCCCTCCCTTCTTAAGCCTCGATATGAATTTATTATATCTTGCCGCTGCTCTTCTTTTTGTCTCACTACTTTCCGAGCCGGATGTAAAGGTTTTATGGTAATTCTCTGCCACTTCATCGGAGTCGTAGTGACGCATAATCAATCTCATTGTGTGAATGATAAATACCTTTTGTCAGTGAGACGGCAAGAAAAAGGATAGCCTCAAAGTTTTCAATCGGTTTGACCTGGCAAAATACCTTGAGAGTAAAAATCGCTGGCATCTTACCTTGTCGGTGGGGAGGGATCATCATGCGCTCAAACCGAATCAGTTACTCCGTAAGATCCTTACAACATCCTGTTTTTATTCATCTCTCTTACATGTTGACATAAATCTGCTGGCCCAGGAAAATTCATGGGAAGAGCTGCAGAATTGTCATAGAATCTGCCAAACAAAAGATAAATAGCACATTGCATAATCACAGGCTTCCATGTCTGGACCTGCCTATAGTTCGGTTAACACCAATGAGTCACTGGCTGGAATAAACAGAGATATCCTGAAGCACTGGCAGGATAGCGGGATCATAAAAGAAGTAATGGAGCAGAACCCAAAAGGACCAGTGTTTACGTTCCTTGAAGGTCCGCCCACTGCCAATGGGAGGCCACACGTCGGCCACGCCATGACGATCACCATGAAGGACATTTTCCTCAGATACAAAACTATGAAAGGCTTCAGCGTGAGGCGCCGCACGGGAGGATGGGATTGTCACGGGCTACCCGTGGAACTACAGGCTGAGAAGTCGTTCGGGATAAAGAGCAAGAAGGATATTGAGGCCATAGGCATCGAAAAATTTAACGCTTACTGCAGGGATAGCGTTTTCACCTACATTGATGAATGGTCGATTGTCCAGTCCAGCCTGGGCTACTCGGTTGATCAGAAAGCCTCATACGTAACGCTCAAACGTGATTACATGGAGAGTGAGTGGTGGGCCCTTAAGACCTTCTTCGACAGGCACTTGCTGGAAAAGGACTTCAAGATCGTTCCTTATTGCCCCAGATGTGGAACGCCCCTGGCCTCTCATGAGGTAGCGCAGGGATACAAAGAAACGAAAGATCCCTCCGTATATGTGGAATTTAAGGCTGTAGATCGCCCAAACCGGTATTACCTTGTATGGACAACCACCCCATGGACGCTCCCCTCTAACATGTTCCTTGCCGTTAACCCTGATTTCACCTATGTGGTAGTCGAAAAGGCGAACAGAGAATATGTTGTCTTAAAGGAGAAAGCGGGGAGTTTGTTTGGCTATGACTCCAAGATCATCGGGGAGTTGAAGGGAAGCGATCTGGTTGGAAAGGAGTACTTTCAACTAATACCGATACTGCCTTTGCCAGGGAGAACACTAAAGATTGTTTCAGCGACGTTCGTCGGGCTTGAGGAAGGAACAGGCATTGTCCACATAGCTCCTGCATTCGGAGCGGATGATTTCGATGTCGGAAAGAGAGAAGATGTGGAGATCGTGAATCCTGTGGATCAGACTGGCCTGTTTTCCTCTGAGAAACTCCCGTGGTATGGAATGTTTGTCAAGGATGCAGATCCTGAGATTATACTATACCTGAAGAAAAACGGACTCCTTTTCAGGAGTGAGAAGATAGAACACACCTATCCATTTTGCTACAGATGCCATACTCCACTCCTGTACTACCCACTTGAAACCTGGTTCATACGTGTATCCAGGTTCAGGGACTTACTGGTGAACAATAACGAGAAAATTAACTGGGTGCCAGACTCTCTAAGGGAGGGCAGGTTTGGTAATTTTCTCAGGGAAGCCAAAGACTGGTCTCTGAGCAGAAACAGGTACTGGGGTACACCCCTTCCTGTCTGGAGATGCAAAAATGATCATTACAGGGCCATAGGAAGCGCAAAGGAGATCGAAACAGAGACAAACAGGAAACTCGAGGATCTACACCGGCCATTCATTGACCGGGTTACCCTGAAGTGCAGGGAGTGCGGATCTGATATGGTCAGGGAGCCGTACGTGATAGACACATGGTTTGACTCCGGCAGTGCCACTTACGCTGCAATGCACTATCCATTTGAGGGTTCATTCAACCCTGATGAGGGTCTACCTGTGGACTTCATAAGCGAGGCCATAGACCAGACCAGGGGATGGTACTATGTGCTGCATGTGATATCCTCGCTCCTCTTCGGGAAGCCCGCCTATTCAAACGTCCTGACCATAGATATGATCCTGGATGAACGCGGACGCAAGATGAGCAAAAGTCTCGGGAATACTGTCCTGGCCAGGGAATTAATAGATGAGTTTGGAGGCGATGCAGTGAGACTGTTCTTCCTTGTGGGCGTCCCATGGAAGACCAGGAACATAGACAGAAAGTTCATAACCGAGATCTCAAGGAGAACCCTATACACATTGCTTAATGTCTATTCTTTCTTTGCGTCAAACGCAAACCTGGACAGATTCAAATATAATGCACTGGGACCGCTTTCCAACAATCTTGACCGATGGATTGTCTCCAGGGCGAACACCGTGGTGGATAAGGTCACTCAATATCTTGATTCCTATATGCCACATCTGGCCTTCAAGGAGATTGAAGGTTTCGTGGATGAGCTCTCCAACGTTTATCTTCGTCTTTCAAGGGAGAGGTTCTGGGACTCCAATTACAATAAGGAAAAGAAGGAGGCATACAGTTCACTCTACTTTGTTCTCGATATGATATTGAGGATGATGGCGCCAATGACGCCTTTTTTTGCAGATTTTCTCTACCTGAAACTTCACCCTGGAAGCAGGAGCGTCCATCTTGAGAAGTTTCCTGCCGTTGATAAAGGGCGGATCGACGGGAAGCTTGAAGAGGAGATGCGTAAGGCATACGCCGTCATGGAGTGTGTGAGAAGGGCCAGGCAGGCAGCGAAGATAAAGGGCAGGCAACCTGTGGCGATGATATTGATCCATAGCCAGACACCCATTGATGAAAGCACGCTTGCAGCCATTGGCAGTGAATTGAATTCTGTTGAGGTCAGAGTAATAACCAAGGATCAGAGACCGGTAAGGCCGAAAGTCATTGTTTCCAGGGAGGTGGCCGCCCCTGCGCTCAAATCCAGGTTTCCAGAGTTTCTGCAATACGTTGAAAAAACCGACCCTGCAGAAATAGCTGCGGCCATGCATTCTGGAAAGCCTCTGAAATTTAATGATGTTGATCTTCCTCCAGACTCCGTGACCCTGGCTGAAACCACCCTGACAGAGTATTCGAGTGCTTCAGAGCCTAGAGCAGGCGTTGAAGTCTTCGTCGATACCAGGCTGGATAGCTCTCTCCTAAGCATCGGCCTGTCCAGGGAAGTCATAAGGCGCATACAGGTGCTCAGGAAGGAGCTTGACCTGAAATACGACCAGAAAATTGTGGTAAACTACGGAGGATCAGAGAGCATCATCGATGCCATAGGGAGGCACATGGAGCTCATAAAAACCGAAACGCTGGCTGAGGAACTGAGGGATGTGAAAACACCCGGTCAGAAAGAGATGGACATAGACGGCGAGACACTAAAAATAGAAGTCCTGGCTCTCCAGAGCTCAGGAGATAACGGTTCCTGAAGTCTTTCCCCCGTCAATGATTTCTCTGTATTCGTCTGTCTTCCGCCCGTCTATGACGTAGACCTTTATCCCCGATCGCCTTGCAATGTTAAGCGATGTGATGTCCATGAAAACGCTGGGACCTGCACCTATGGAGCTTTGGGTCGCCAGTTTAATGGCATCGCCATATGACATCGCAGGTATTTTTGCCGCATTTCCAATCTTCCTTGGATCAGCAGTGTAGACTCCATCCACGGAAGTCCCGTTGATTAACAGCTTAGCACCCATCCTTTCAGCAAACAGAGCTGAAACTGTATCCGTGGTATGTCCAGGTTCTGTTCCGCCCATAACCACGAATCTGTAGGATTTCATAAGCTCCACGGCATCGTTTATAGTTTCGGGTATCTTTGTGTTTGAATCGGAGAAAAAGGAACTCACAGCCAGGGCGTTCATTCTGGTCGCATTTATCCCGATCTCGTCAAGGATGTGCTCGTTGACGCCAAATGATCTCAGCTTCTCGATGTATGCCCTTGCAAGTTTTCCCCCGCCCACCACCACGCCGAGTTTCTCCAGGTTATCAATGCTTTCCATTTTCCGGACAAAGGTCCTGATGAGATCAAAATTCAATGGATCATCGGAGATAATCGATCCACCAAGAGAAATAACTACCCGCACCATATTTTCACCAGAATAGGATTAAATATCATTATAAACTTTCTATTGAAATGGCCGAAGACGATGTCCAGATGAGGAAGTATGAGTTCAAGAAGGCGATCACTGAGATCGCTGAACAGAGGGGCAGAGGTACTGAACTCATATCGCTCTACATTCCTCCTGAAAAGCAGATTTATGACGTGATCCAGTATCTCAGGGAGGAGTATTCTACCTCATCAAACATCAAATCAAAGTCGACCAGGAAGAACGTTCTGGCAGCCATAGAGTCCATCATGTCCAGGCTGAAATATTACAAGACCACTCCTCCGACCGGGCTGGTATTTTTTGTGGGTCATGTGGCTACAAGAGGCGACCAGACAGAAATGTTCACCAAGATCGTTGAGCCTCCGGAACCCATCCAGACTTTCTCCTACAAATGCGATTCTGTCTTCCACCTGGATCAGCTCAGGGTCCAGCTTGAAAACAAGGAAATTTACGGACTGATTGTCATAGACCGTAAGGAAGCCACCCTTGGCCTCCTGAACGGAACAGTCATACAGCCCATACTCAATGAGCAATCGCTTGTACCCAGCAAACATCACCAGGGAGGGCAGTCCTCACGACGATATGAAAGACTCATCGAGATTGCTGCGCATGAATTCTTCAAAAAGGTGGGAAATGCCGCTAATGAGGCGTTCATGCCAAAGATCAGGGACATGAAGGCAATCTTTGTGGGAGGACCAGGGGCTACAAAGAACTATTTCCTTGAAAAGGACTACCTCAGAAATGAACTTAAGCAGAAGGTTGCGGATCCTTTCGATCTGGGCTACACCGATGAGACAGGCCTCAGGGAGCTCGTAGAAAAGGCATCTGGTGCAATCAAGGATATGCAGATTTCAAGGGAAAAAGACCTGATCAACAGGTTCATGATGGAGATCAAGAAACCAGACGGGGGCCTTGGAATATATGGAGAAAGTGCCGTTATTCAGGCCCTGAGAGGAAAGAGGATCGACACTGTGCTTGTTTCGGAGGGGCTGGACAAGTCGCATCAGACGTACATATGCCAGAACTGCGGTAACGAGACAAAGGGAGCTGGAGATTTATCACCAGTATCTTGTCCCAAGTGTGGCGGCCCTCTGAAGGTCGAAGAACATGAGGACGTTGTCGAATTTATATTCAAGCTGGCTGAGGAATCCGGCGCAAAAGTGGAATTCATCTCAGAAGAATCAGAAGAGGGAAAGCTCCTCAAGAAGGCTTTTGGCGGCATAGCAGGAACTTTACGCTACGTATCGGACAGTGTTACTGCGTGATCTGTTTTTTCCTCAGGTCTATGACGACCACGTCCTCAAGTGAAATTACACTGTTGATGGGGAAAACATAAGCTCCATTTTCATCCTTTGGTATGTCCTTGACGGGCTCGGTTTTTTCAGGATGCACGATGAGCTTGGTAATCTGGCCGCGGTCGGTGTCGAATACGAAGTCTGCCACTTTTCCTATTCTCTGACCGGTATTGGCTACGACATCCATTGAGATAAGGTCAAACATGAATTTTTTCATGGTCTTAACAATCTCCGGTGACATAATAAAAGTTCCCAGGCTATTGATAAAGCCCGAGATCCTCAACCTCTTTCTTCCTCTCTCTCACGGTCCTGCCAAGGTTTTTTGATATTCCATGGTAGAACTTGATCACTTCCTGATCCACTGACGGTTTTATGTTTTTCAGTGCTGCCACGAAATGCTTCTGCTTGACCTCGGTAGCTTCTGGGTTCTCCCTGAATGCCATCATTCCGCCTTCCCTGCAGAGATTCTCCAGATCTGAACCCACGTATCCCTCCGTCTCCTCGGCCAGGACCTCCAGATCCACGTCCTTTGAGAGTGGCATCTTGGCTGTGTGCACCTCAAGGATCTTCTTCCTGCTGTCCTTGTCGGGTGCAGGTATGAATATGAGCTTGTCAAACCTGCCTGCTCTCAGGAGAGCGTTGTCAAGTATGTCTGGCCTGTTGGTTGCAGCTATAACCACAACACCCTGAAGGACCTCTATGCCATCCAGCGACGTCAGGAGCTGGTTCACTATCCTCTCTGTTACGCCTGAATCGCCGTAGCTGCCCCTCCTTGGGGCTATTGAGTCTATTTCGTCCAGGAACACTATGCATGGAGCCACCTGCTTTGCCTTCTTGAATATCTCCCTGACTGCCTTCTCGCTCTCTCCAACCCATTTGCTAAGCACTTCTGGTCCCTTGACGGAGATGAAGTTTGCCTTGCTTTCGGTGGCAACGGCCTTTGCAAGCATGGTTTTTCCCACGCCCGGTGGGCCATAGAGGACGAACCCTTTGGGTGCCCTGATCCCAAGCCTCTTGAAAGCCTCAGGCTTAAGAAGCGGGAGCTCGACTGCCTCCCTCAGTTCAGACTTTACCTCTTCGAGACCGCCTATGTCTTCCCATCTGACATTGGGTATCTCTGCGGTAACCTCCCTGAGGCTGCTTGGCTCAATGGACTTCAATGCTTCCATAAAGTCCGAATCCGTGACCTGCATCTTCTCAAGCACCTCGGTTGGTATGGGCTTATCCAGGTCAATCTGTGGGAGATAACGCCTGAGTGCATTCATGGCACTTTCCCTGGCTAACGCAGCAAGATCCGCTCCGACGAACCCGTACGTCAGGTCCGCTATCTGGTCAAGGAACTGGTTCTTTGTCTGCTCGTCCATGCCCAGAGGCATACCTCTCGAATGTATGGCAAGGATTTCCTTCCTCCCATTCTTGCTCGGGACACCGATATTGATCTCCCGGTCAAATCTGCCTGGCCTTCTCAGGGCAGGATCAACGGCCTCAATCCTGTTGGTGGCAGCGATCACTATCACGTGCCCCCTCTCCTTGAGCCCGTCCATCAGGGTAAGGAGCTGTGCAACAACCCGTCTTTCCACTTCACCCTGAACTTCCTCCCTCTTGGGGGCAATGGAATCGATCTCGTCAATGAAGATTATGGAAGGCTCCGTCTCCTCGGCCTTTGTGAATATCTCCCTTAGCTTCTGCTCACTCTGTCCGTAGTATTTACTCATTATTTCCGGGCCGTTTATGGATATGAAGTTGGCTCCCGTCTCATTTGCAACTGCCCTGGCTATGAGGGTCTTACCTGTACCGGGAGGGCCGAATAGCAGTACTCCCTTGGGAGGATGTATGCCCAGACGTTCGAAGAGTTCAGGGTGTTTGAGCGGGAGTTCGATTATCTCTCTGACCCTCCCCAGCTGCTCTGACAGGCCCCCGATATCCTCGTAGCTGATTCTGGATACGTCTTCCAGCAGTTCCGAAGCTGGTTCCTCTCTGATCTCAATTCTCGTCTGCTCCCCAACTTCAACCGGAACCTTTGTCGGAATGGTTTTCACAACCTTGAACAGGAGCCCGGAGTGCCCTGCCAGGGTGAGACCTGGCACGCTGATGTTGTCCTGTTCCAGCATGGGCCTTCTGATGAGTGCCTTCTGGACAAATTCATCTATTCCCTCACCGAACTTCAGCCTCTGATCTTTTCTTATGATTGGCGCCAGAGTGATCTTCTTTGCCTCCTCCACCTTCACCCTCCTGACCTTCACTTTGTCGCCTATGGAAACGCCACAGTTATTTCTCATTACAGCGTCTATGCGCACTATGCCCTTGTTCTCATCTTCCGGACGGGCACGGAATACCCTGCCCACTGTCTTTTTGGTCTTTTCGATCTCAACAACGTCTCCTATTTCTGCTCCAAGTGTAATTCGTGAGTCCTCGTCAAGTCTGACCCTGGACATTCCCGGATCAGTTGAATTTGCTTCAGCAACCCTTAAAACTATAGTCTCCCCTACCATGATTGGTATATTAACAGAAGGTATTTAAAGTGTATAATTTGATTCTGAAGCCATTGACTGGCTCCTCCAGCTTATTTTTTATATTGAATGTGTGTGTTTTTTGAAGACTCCTTGATGGTCCCCTGAGGAAAGACGTAAACATATCGCCAGAGTTCTGTGAAGGCGCGAATGGTTACGATGTTGGAGAATCGAAAAAGCCCATATACCAGGTGTCTGCCAGACAGGAAAGAGTTATGGCTGTTGAAGCTGCGCGGATCGTAACGGAGTGGTTATCTTCCTGTTCAGTTCGGGCAAAAGGCATTTTACCGATGAATGCTCGGTTGAACTCCGAACGGATGTTCACCGGTATATTTACCCGCAAAAGGCTGTTATGGCTTACTCAAAGTGATTTTATGGATTGTATAGGTACATCTATATTATAGTTGTAAAAATATTTTATGTCAGTTTCCGTTCATATCGCGGAGATGGAGGGTTCCAATTCAAATAAGAAGAGGATGCAAATTGCCTACAAATACGTCTTAGACGGTTTGCTTGCAGGTGTTTACCGTCCTGGTTCAAATCTCAGGATAAATGATCTCTGCGCCTCCCTCAAGATGAGTCAGACACCCATCAAGCAGGCACTTGTCGAGCTTGAGGGCGAAAGGCTCCTGGAAAAAAACGGGAAGTATTACAGCGTTTTCAATTTCTCAAGAAAAGAGGTTCTTGACCTCTATGAGGTAAGGAGAATCATTGAGGGAGAGGCCGCTGCCATGGCAGCTGAAAGGGCAGAAAGGGTGGAAATCGTGTCCATGAGGCGCCTTCTGGGTCATCTTACAAGCATTGCGGAGCAGGAAGAGGCAAGCCCTGTTAAGTTTGCGGAACTTAGCGGTGAGTTCCATCGTATTATTGTCAGGGCTTCTGGCAACAAATTGCTCATGACCATGACAGAGGACATCCTCAAGCGGCTCAAGATCATCAGGATCACCTCCCTGACAAGCTTCGACAGAAGAGCGGACGATATCACCGAGCATTTGCGCATACTTGAAGCCATTGAGAACAGAGAAGGGTCCCTTGCAAGGGAAAGGATGACAGCTCACCTGAATCTGGTTACAAATTATATCGGGCAGAACCTTCTTACGCAGTTCTATGAGTAGAGTGGGCATGATTTCAGCAGCTGAACCTGTTAAATTGCTCCACGCGCAGAAAATAAGAATTTCTATTAACAGACTACAGATTTCCCTGAATGACAGGTTCAAAGCCTGATCTTATTGTTATTGGCGCCGGGATTGTGGGCCTATCCTCAGCATATTATATAAAGAAACTCAACCCTGATCTGGACATCACCGTAATCGATCGTGCCCCGACCATTGCACAGGGAAACACGGCCAGAAGTGCCGCGGGTTTCCGGGATCTGTTCACATCCGACATAAATTTCGAACTTTCCCATTCCACAATGCAGTTTTTCAGGGACGTGCAGAAGAAAAACAAGTACGATCTGGGAATGAAGTTCGTTGGTTATCTCTTCCTCATGGGAAAGCATGACAAGCGGGTCGAATATATGGAGTCCCTGTCAAAGAAGACAGGAGTGAGGTTTTACGATGAAAAGGACCTCAAAAGCCTGGATTACCTGAACCTTTCCCCAGCGGGGGAAAACTCCGGCATCATGAACCTTCCTGACATCGAACTTGCTGCCCTGGGGCAGAACTGTGGCATCATTGATCCTGGACTGGTTTGCAACTTTTACTATGAAGAACTGAGGAAGCTGGGAGTCAGTTTTTCCTTCAACACAGACGTGCAGATGGTAAGACTTTCCCCGGTCAAGCCACTTGATTATCCTGGAGAGCCTTTTCTGTGGCAGGATAAGACCATTTCGTCGTTGAAGACAAACAAAGGAGAATTAAATGGAGAACAATATCTTCTGGCCACCGACGTTTGGACGACTGGGCTTACCGATCCACTGGGAATAGACAGCCACATCAGGCCCAAGAAAAGGCAGGTGTTTCAGGTATCCGGAGATAAGATCAGGGATGTTGTGCTAAGCTCGCCCTTTACAGATGAAAGGATTTTCCCCTTCACTATACTGCCCAAGGAAGGTGTTTACCTCAGGCCCGCGGCCCAGGAAAAATCCTTCTGGGTCGGCGTGGCCGATGACATTGGGAGGGACTTTTCGTTTTCTGAGAACCCGGAGGCAGAGGATGACTTCTACAACATGAGCATATATCAGATCGCGAACTCATATTTCCCCATCCTGGAAGGAGCCAGAGTGACAGCAAAGTGGGCCGGTTATTATTCCTATAACACAATTGACAAGACACCGTTCATCTTCAGAAGTATGAATCTGGTTATCGCCACTGGAACAAGCGGGAGTGGGATACTGAAGGGAGATGGAATTGGCCGGTTCACAGAAGCAGTATTCTCCGGAAAGGATAAAGTTCAGTTGTACAACGGCTCGGAAATCGAGACCTCCTCTCTCGGGGTTGACTACAGAATGATCGACAAGGAGAAAATAATACTCTGACGTTCACGCTTACAGGAAATACCCATGCGGGCCTATGAGAACCCTGCATGACGCTTCTCTGTCTCTCTCTGAGATCATGAATGTCTCGTAGTCGTCCAGGTCAAACTCCTCAAGCAGCTTCCCGAGCACTTCCTGATATCGGTCCCTCTTGAGATTCAGCATCGCACACTCCAACGTTGAGCCCTCTGCTATGGTTGCGGCCTTTGCTCCGGAGGCATCGTCAGTTATCCTGGCAAAGTTTGAAATCGCTGTCTTTCTGTGCGGGAGAGAGAGCATTCCAGCAACCTCAAGTGGGAGGCAGAGACTGATCCTTTCATCCACCGAGTCAAGGGTGGTCTGGGAACTGACAGGGATTCCTGAATAGCCCCCCTTGAAAGTTTTTCTATGGCATTCCTCGCAGAGAGTTATGAGATTCCCGAAACTGTCTCTTCCACCTGCATTTCTTGGTATTATGTGATGGACCTGCACTGCAAAGTGGTGCCTGGCAAAAGGTTCATCAGCGTTGACCTCTCCCAGGCTGCTGCTTCCACAGATTCTGCATGCATAATGGTCTCGCATCAGCACAGCCCTGGATATCCTTTGCCATGCTATACTGGGGGATTCCCTGTCACCTTCCGGCAGGAAGTCACACACAGATGCTATGGAAAAGGCATCTGAAACCTTCTGCAAGTGTGAAATTGGCACGCGTGAAATGTTCTTGTACACATTCTCCGCAATCATTGCACATTCCTGGCCATGTCATTCAGGACAGATTCAGCCTCACTTCTGAAAGCTATGTTGCTCTTATTGTGCTGACTGAAATCCTGACCTCCTGGCAAGTAGACGTCTTCTACGGAGGATGCAAACTCCCTGATGAGGCTTCCGTCCAGAGAGGCCACCATTATAGACGGGCCCGTGTCGCCAGTCAAGAAGATTCCCTCGTTTGACTTCTGAAATTCCTGGAGAGCACGAATGAGTTTGAGGCTCTCGGAAGTCTGAAGAAACACAGAGCCGGAGAGCATGATCGCGTTGAGGTTATACATCTCCTGCTGCCCCCTTGCCAGCAGCATGGATGTTTCAAAGGATGAGTCCAGAAGGTCGTTAAGGACTGGATACTTGGATTTCACCCAGGAACTGTAAAAGCCAGAGGCGACTGCTATCCTATGGGCGGATGAGGTCATGACACTGCTTGACTTTGGGAATATACCGTATTTCAGGCCTTTAGGGAAGTCTGCCACCCTAGCTGCGTGGCACATCCTATGGCTTATCCCAGGATATGAGAGCCAAAAGGCTGTCCCCCTGAAAATACCCCTGGTTCCTGAACCGGATACAAACCTGGCCAGTTCGGAAATGATCGATTCATCTGCCTCCGACTGGAAGAGAAGCATGGACATAGCCATGGCCACTGAGGTGGCAACGGAAGCGGATTCGCTCATACCCTTTGCATCTGTATATTTCCTGTATCTCCTGATATAGAAATGGAAACTGCCGGATAGTCCATATGCATTTCTGACATAATCTAGTGCATGTTTCGCTCTTTCCAGATATAGTTGACTTTCCTCACCGTCCAGGAAAACCCTGTCATTTGAACCCCGCGCGATATATCTGCACGCACTGAGACAATAAGAAAAGTCAGTTGATATGGAAATGGATGGGTTATATGCGATCTTCAATGAATTGTCATAGTATCCCAGGAATTTTTCCATGGCTTTCATGGGATACCCCACTCCAAATGCAGTGGTTGCTTCCTCAGGTCTGGCCTCCAGACTTCTTGTCTCCCGGATGACGCCCAGATCCATGAGCCGTCGCTCTATTTTCCTGCCCTCTGAAGTGAGCGATTCAATGTTCATTCCCGAACTCCTGCTTCACATATATAAGGATTCTGTCGCGGGCACTGATGAAATCGCTGGTGTCAAATGTCTTAATCCCATGTTCATTGCAAAGATCCATTGAGGTATTCATTATTTCCCTGTACTCGTCCAGATGAGCGGAAAGCCGCTCTCCAGGCGAATCGGGATGCGTGAAACGAGTCCTCTCATTCAAATGCAGCCTGTGAGTTGACTCGTCGCCTATATACAGGTAAAATGTAACCAGGCTATGGAAGAATGTTTCAAGGAAATTGGGAACATAGTACAGGGTCTCCACTATGAGCGGTTCGCCATTGCTGACACTCCTGCTGATGATGCTCTCGAAACCCCGGTTCATGACCACCGCCTGATCCATAAAACCTTTCAGAAGGTTCTCCCGTGTCCTTTCGCCATACAGTTTCCAGGAATCATATACGCTTACGGAGAGATTCCTGAATCTTTCCGGATCCGAACCCCTCAGGAATTCTCTGAGATAATCTCCGGATAGCACGAGATCTATCCCGAGAGCTTTGGCCAGGTATCCGGAGATGCTGGTCTTGCCAACCCCAGGTGTGCCTCCTATGAATATAACCTTCTTTCTCCTGCCAGACATCATATGTCCCACCCTTTCATCAGGTCCCTTGAATCCGCTATAAAGCAAAAATTGGACAGGATTTCCAGCCCGTGGAAATGTAACCGCTCATTGGGAGAGGACACTGCATCGCTGATGACCACGGGCACCATTCCACGTTTTATCGTTTCAAATGAGGCCCCCAGTATGTTAAATTCTGTAATAAATCCGCTCAGGAAAACGTTTTTGATGCCGGTTTTTCTGATTGATTCCAGTGCCTGCCCAAGGTTGCTCTGACCATGGGACCTGATCATCCCCCATTTCTCGAGCGCACTGAATTGAACCTGGTATTCAGAAGGGGTGCTGATTGTACTGGCCGTCTTTCTTCCAATGACACCAATCTTCTTCAGGACCAAGTCGTCGATATGATCACCGGGGAGAGCATATCCTTCGTATTCAACTGAGTGGTAGGGAATGGAATTTTTATCCACGATATCCCTCAGGTATGAAAATGCAGTGAGAAATTCCAGCTTGCTGAATATTCTCCCAAACGTGCTGGAATTTACGTTAATGCCAAGGACCGCGAGCTTTTTGCGATCGCGGATCAGGGATTCAGTGCTGTCCTCTGATTCCATCTTGAATTCGCATTTTTAGTCTGTATTTAAGCCTTCTTTTGTGGCAAAGAGCCTAAGTGCTCTTTACCCGCTGCATTTGTGAAGTGTTCGAATCCCCTGTATTCCATATTTTTCCATACGTCTCCGTCGAACAGTATGTTGTTTCCTTTCCATACTTCCCCGATGAGAGAAACGTTGATTCCATTACTTTCCATCCCCGCGAGAAAGTCCCTCACGTTGGCATTATCCACCGTGAACAGCAGTTCATAGTCTCCACCATAGCCCAGCGCGATCTCCATGCTGTCCCTGCCTGAAATTTCCGCCGCCTTTTTCACATGCCTGTTGACCGGGATATCGTGCTCCACAAGCTTGAATCCAAGCCCGAAGTCGTTGTTTGCCTGAACTGCGGCGGAGGCAACACCGTCCGAGAGATCGGTCAAAAATTTGCCGCCGTATTCACTGATGATCTGGCCCTCACGTATTCGTGGCTCCACGTTTATGAGCATTTCCGATGCCCTGGTTCCCATGTAACCACTTGAATAGAAGACATACGCAGCACCTGCTTTGCCTAGTTCATTGGTTACGCCAAGTATCTGACCTGCTAGGATATCTGACCTCTTTCTGGTTCTGGATTTCTTTTGGTGACCCAGTACCGTACCTGTGAGCGTGAGACCTGACCCCTCCTTAAGATCGCCTCCGATAAGTTCTGTCTTATGTTTGCGCAGCATTGAATGCATACCGTCCTCTATTCCATTCAGGTAGTCCCACTCAGCATCCGGATCTATGGAGATGGAAGATACAAATGCCGTTGGGATTCCGGCCATTGCAGCAATGTCACTTAGGTTGACTGCAGCAAAGAATTTTCCAATGGACTCAGGTTTCACATTCCTGGGAATATTGGTTATGTCAGAAACTATGTCAGATGAGACGAGCAGGTATTCGTCACCATTCTCAAGCATTGCACAGTCATCCTTTTCCTGATGCATGTCCTGCACAGAGAAAATCCGCCTAATCAACTCCCTTTCCCCGAGATCTTTAAGTTTCATGCGGAAAAGATGCTCCTCTTCACTCAGATAAAGAATGAACCTGAGGATATTTTGTTTGCCATGCGATGGAAATCCACCTGGTAAGGCTGTGCTGCTTCAGCTTCCAGCTCCTGCCTGTAGGCGGACAGATCTGCTCCCTCAAAGTACCTTTTAAGTTCCCCAAAATCCTGGTTCAGTGATGCCTGGACTATGAGTTCCAGGAGGTTTGCATCCGGCTCATCGTTATGCACACCCCTTTCCCTGTTTCCTGCGGTCGGATAGGATACCACTTCTGTTCCAAAATCGGTTGATTGCAGAATTGCATCTGCCAGACTCCACAGTCGCGGCGGGCGGTACTGGCCATTCTTCCATAATTTTTCAACCAGGGTGTTTCTCTGGATATTCATGGGATTTATGGAAACATCGTTTGAATAGGCTGAAACCATGGATACAGAGCGGACAACATCCCGGATCGCAGACAGTTCCGAAATGAATGGGGGTTTAAGCAACAGGTACGAACGCGTCTCAAAACCCATTTTCCTTGCAGTCGTGGCGGCGTCCAGAAATTTGTTGTAACTCGTTCCCTTGTTGATGGAATTTGCGATGATGCTGTCGTCTGTGCTCTCGACCCCGATTGCTATCCTGGTGGTTCCCGCGTATCTGCCAATGCCTTCCAGATTCCGTCCGGTAAGGTATTCTGTCCTAGACTCAATGAGAACCCGGGACATACGTTCTCCCACGGTCTCCATAAAATAATTTCTCACTTCTGGAGGGACTTCGAGCGGGTCAAGGAAACTACCTGACGTGAAGACCTTGATTGACTTTATGTCATCAATCTGGTCAAGCACAAAATCCACCTGTTTCCTCAGGTCTGCAGCAGTCACCGAGTCTGAAACATCATTAAAATAGCCGCACATGCTGCATGATGAAAAGTTATACCACGAACATCCCCTTGTCCTGAAAATAACAACTGCGGTCTTCTCCGGTTTTCCACTGATGCGATCCATCTCCTTCCAGAAAGATACCGGCCGGTCATTGGGGCCATTGTTCCGTTTCCCGGGCATCAATTCCCTGACCGACTGTGCCAGACTGCGATTTACCTGCATCCAAAGGACATTTTGAGGTGGTTTAAACAGATTGCCCTCAGGTGGGAGGATGTGGCTCAGAACTTAACCTTGAATTCGGTATTACCAGTTCTGCCGGATGAATTGGCAATGGAATCACGTATCTTCACCCAGGCAATGATCAGCAGTACTCCGGTTATGAAGCCTCCGACTGCAATCTGTATTATGCCTAGTATGAGTGCGGGATCCTCCGCAGAGGAAATTTTCCCCTGGGAAATGGGCTTGTATATGAGAAAAAAATCAAGGAGTACCCAGACTATCGCAATGGGGAAAAAGATCAGAACGATGATCCCAAGAAAAGAGGCGGATATAGCTACTGGTGGAGGCGAACTTGCACCGAGTTGACCCGCTGTATACAGGAATGTGAGCAGTACCGCAACACCAATCAGCCCCATAGCAAAGAAAATTACCCCAAGAATCATAGCAGCAAGTACCAGGGACTTGGCTGTAGAAGCATCATAATCCAGACCGTGTGAACCCATATCATGCATCGTTGGAAAACGCATAACGGGTTTAAAATAACACTGTTCGACGAGATAGAGATAATATCCCGGGGATTTTTCTTAGGGCTTATTCCAGTTTCCTTCAGAAGTAATTTAATAATGGCAGTGAATCAGATTTCATGGCCTCCTCCCTTGGAGATAAACTTACCGGCTCAGCAACGCTGCGAATAACATCAGAAATCGCAAGACTGAAAAAGGAGGGCAAAAGGATATTCAACTTTGGAATAGGTGAACCAGATTTTACGACGCCAAGGAACATAATAGATGCTGGATTTAACAGCGCCATTGCAGGAAAGACCCATTATACCCAGTCAAAGGGGATAATTGAACTCAGGGAGAAAATCTCCCAGAGACTGGCCAAAGTCAATGGTATAAATGCCACTCCTGAGAATATCATTGTCACTCCCACCAAGCATTCCATTTACATCGCGGTTCTCAGTATAATCGAACCGGGAGATGAGGTTCTACTCATCGAGCCATACTATCTCACATACCCTGACATTATACGACTTGCCGGCGGAAAGCCCGTTCCTGTGAGGTCGACAGGCAACTTTGATCCCGATTTTGAACTTCTCCAAAAATACGTTTCGCCCCGAACAAAGGCCATCATATTCAATAATCCCGTAAATCCCACTGGTCGGGTGTACAGCAGGGACGTTGTGAAAAAGCTTGTGGATTTCGTCGCGGCCAATCGTCTCTACCTGATCTCAGATGAGATATATGACCAGCTTGTTTATGAGGGAAAACCCGTATCTCCAGCCTCATTCCCTGAAATATCGGATTGGACCGTTACGTTAAATGGCTTTTCCAAGAGTCATGCAATGACTGGATGGCGCATCGGCTACATGCACGCCAACTCTGATCTGATTGCCGTCTCTGACAAGATCCAGCAGGCGACTATGACCTGTGCTCCATCCATATCCCAGTATGCCTGCCTGGAAGCCATTGATGACAGCAGGAGCGTCGAACTGATGAGAGACGCGTTCAGGAAGAGAAGGGATGATGTCATGCAACTGCTAAGCGGGAGTTCAAGGCTTAAGATCAACAGGCCAGAAGGCGCATTCTACGTATTTCCGGAATACAAGCTGGAATTGAACTCGACGAAGTTCTGTGAACAGCTCCTGACAGAGCGCCAGGTGGCCCTTACACCCGGCTCGGCGTTTGGAGAGCAGGGGGAGTTCCATGCCAGGATCTCCTATGCCGCTTCTGATGATGAGTTGAGGGAAGGCATTTCACGGCTTGTTGAATTTGTAGATTCATACAGGTAGTCCTTGGATTTGCACGACATACAGGTTGATAGGGACATATTTCTCTCAGATCTGGGCTGCATCTATCTGGCCGATATCAGGGCAGCAGTGGTGTCTGACCTCCACCTGGGATTTGAGGAGGAGATGAACCTGCACGGCCTTTTCCTGCCAAAGATGCAGTTAGCCCATATCGAGAAGTCCATCGACGCAATAATGGACAGATATTCACCCGAAATGCTGATCATCAATGGGGATTTCAAGCATGAGTTCTCCCGAAACCTGCCGCAGGAATGGGACGACGTAATCCACTTTGTGGATCGGTACCAGAAGGCGGTGGATCTGAAGTTTATCAGGGGAAACCACGACAACTTTCTGCTTACCATGCTTGCGAGGAGAGGACTTGAATTGCCGGAATTCTTGGAAACGGACCGGTATTACATCTATCATGGAGACAAGGAGCGTGGCCTCAGGAAGATCACCATCCTGGGACACGAGCACCCATCCATAGTGCTCAGGGACGAAATCGGAGGGGTACTTAAGATACCGGCATTTGTGCATAACAGGGATGCAGGAATACTTATCACACCGGCACTGAGCTTCTTCTCCTCGGGAACAGATGTGACGCAGTCACTGCTGAGCGATGAACATTTCACCCCCGTACTGAAGAACGTGGATGCAAGGAAATTCCGCGTGTACGGACTCACGGAGGAGTTTGGACTCGCCGATTTCGGGTTTCTTGGTGATCTCCAGAAGGGGAAAGATGCTTCTGGGCCCTCCTGATCTCTTCGTTGAGGGCCATAATTAGTTTTTCTGCCTCACCGCTCCTGTCGGTCTTCACAAGGTTCTTGAGGGCAAAGGTCTGCAGGGACAAAATGCGCCCAATGGCAGATTCCAGCATGAGCCTGGCAGCTTCTGATTCCCCGTTTTTTTGAGGGACTTTCTTATGGTACTCCGATAACTCTTTCTCCTCGATCATTCTTGATATGATATACAGTTCCCTGATCGCATCTTCGGCAGTGTAGTCCATGAGCTTGAATCTCAGGGCATCAATCTCCTGCTCAAGAATGGCCTCCGTCTTCTGGATCTCTCCCTTTTTCCGTTTCAGGTTCTCGCTCAGGATGTCCCCCAGGGATTCCAGTCTTACAACCGTAACGCCGGGTATATTCTCTGCTCCGTATTCCACATTCGCTGGAAATGACACGTCTGCCAGTATCTTGCCAGCTGCTAACCGGGCGGCATCCTCGACCCTGATGATAGGATCCCTAGATGAAGTTGCAGTGATGATTATGTTGCAGTCTTGCGCTATCTGCCGCAGAGAAGGCATGGGATGCCATTCAAACCCTTCCACGGGAATTTGTGGCTCGCTTCTTGATACCATGTATGCTGACGACGGTGACAGTTTAGAAATGTAACGTGCTATGTCGGTAGCCATTTTTCCGGAGCCTACGATGCAGATTCTGCTTCCCACAATCTTCCGTTTGGAGTTGATCACGTCAGTGACAAGGGATGGAATAGATACCTTTCCAACGGAAATCCTTGTTTTCTCCCGCACAAGTTTCCCAACGCTGATGGCTTTTCTGAAGATGACTGACAGCTGTTTACCCACGTATCCCTTTTTCGAGTAGAGATCGAAAGCAGACTTGATCTGCCCCAGTATTTCCCCTTCACCCACTGAAATGGACTCCAGGCCGGAGGCAACTCTGAAGAGGTGCATGATGGCATCCCTTCCATTCAAAACATGATTTGGTGCAGGGAATTCAGCAGGGATACGGAGCTGACCGTAGATGTAGTAAATTTCCAATCTGTTGCACGTGGAAAGGATAATAAAGTTGTTGAGGCCGGAATCTTTGGCCACCCCCTCCCAGTAATCCATTCCCTTCACCAGGACCCCGTGAAGGGCTTTCTGATCGGAAATGAAATCCCAGGATACAAGCCTCAGATCTTCCATTGGATACGCCACCAGGCGGGAAACCACCTGAATGCCAGCGTATTTATGAATCGTATTTAAAGAATTACTGGATCTCCTTTGCCCTTCACCTCAGTGAGTTTTCTTTCCTGTTTCCCCTGTAACTTTCAGTTCATTGAGCCCGTTGCGGGGATTGACGGCTCTGGTTAGATAAACCGATCTTAGCCTCAGTACCTGGATCTCCATCATTGGATCAACCGTGCCCCCGAACAGATGACCTCCGACAATGCTGTGGTCCCGGAGAGCAAGTCCCACGTGAACGTGCAACTTTGGAGTTGAATCTGCGATGGAACCATGGAATGATACAACCTCTGCGTGATTTTCAACTATTCTCTTCTCGTAATTTTTTCCGTTGAGATATCCAATCTCCGTATTCCTGAGCATGCCTATGCCCCAAACAACGGTTCCGGAATCCACAGAAGATTCAGAACAGATTGTTTCCAATGCCGGAATTATGCTTTCTCCACTGTCAAGCTTCACTATAATCGTACCATTTTCCTCTGAGTATTGCATGCAACTGCATGCCTTAATCCTATAAATTCAGGCTCTAAGATAGTCACTCAGTATGCGATAAGTCAACCCCCAGATCCTGTAATTGCCAAGATTGAAACATGCCTCTCCGCGTTCAAGATTGTCGAAAGAAGCCCAAAAAGCTTCACTCACTTCAGGACCGGCAACCGGTTCAGGGCAATCAGGCAACGTGCTGAGATACGCGTTTACTGTAACGAGAGATTTAAGGCTGGTGTAAGTTCCAAGGTACCTAAGCCCCTCCGGTCTTATTCCGACTTCCTCCTCAGATTCCCTGCTGGCAGCTTCTGCGGAAGTTTCCCCGGATTTCCTGTAGCCTCCTGGAAGAGCCATGTCGCCCGACCATGGATCACCATCCCGCAATTTTCTCCTGATAATGAGAAATTTGCCTCCGTTTATAATGAGCACTACCGCCGCATCGCTATCCCTGGCGCCAACGTAACTCCCGGACGCATCCGTGGGGAACATACAGGTTAACCCGCCAATGATGGAAACTCTCTGGTCATGAACATTACCGTAAGCTGATTATGGTTTGCCCTCATACCACGATTCCATGTATGACCTGTCGAGGATGTTGCTGCCATCCTGCGTAACGGAGAGGGGGTCGTTTGTTTCTACCATTACTGCAACCTCATCTGTTTCCCCCTTTCCAATGGATTTCTCAACCATACCGGGCTGCGGGCCATGGACTAGCCCTCTAACATGGACTGTTATGGAGCCCTCAGATATGCCCTTTCGGCTCATGAAGTTCCCGCTGGAATAGAACAGCACTTCATCCACATCGATGTTGCTGTGGTAATAGGAAATTGGGATTGATCTGGGGTGGAAATCGAACTTCCTTGGCAGAAAAGTCCCGATCATGAACCCTTTTCCGCAGAAAGTTTCATGTACAGGAGGAGGCATGTGCAGTTTGCCCACAATAGGGGCCATGGAGTCTTTATTGATTGCAAAAGGGTAGAGGTAGCCATCCCATCCCACAACGTCAAACATAGACTCGTCTCTTTCCTCTCGGATGTAGTGATCTCCAAAATCCACCATCACGTTCAGAGATGCAGGGGCTGAATCATAGTAGGCCAATGCGGGAGGCACGATGTCCCTGGAATAATATGGCGAGCCTTCCTTGAGCTGGCCATAGGCGTTGAGATAACGCGGGGGTATGGTGATCCTCTGCGCGGTTTCAACGAAGAAAAATTCTGATCCTCTTGAGTATTCCGGAAAATAGGTTGTGCCCTTTGGAATATATACGTAATCTCCCGCCCTTAACTTCACAATGCCCTGCAGACTCTTTATGGAGCCCGTCCCCTTTTGAACATAGAAAAGCTGTTCATACAGAGCACTTCTGAAAAGGTCCTTTGGCTCCTTTTCCGGTTTCAGGAGGCCTATCTTCACATCCTTGTTGACCAGAAGATATCTTCGCCCGTCGTAAAAGTCCCCAGATGCCTGTATCCGTGAACCAACGAGGTGCTTGTGGCCCATTTCCTCCACAGGATCTGAGGACTTCTTGTTCACCCGTGTGATGCTCTTGACCCTTGTGGGCTCCCCCATGTGGTAGAGGAGCGAGTATGGGCCGTCGAAGCTTTCCTCTCCAAATAGCTCCTCCCTGTACAAGCGATCCATGCTTGTGTATGTGTGCCTGCTTGAAGGCATATTTCCCTGTTTTACGTAGTATACCATCTTCCCACCTTATGACACTTTATTATCCAGACTTCCTATCATTGAGGAACGTATCGTAATCCTTTCCCCTGGAGACACCCATCCCTCCTTGTCCGGTCCCGCCTCAAAAATGCAGCAGCCAGGGACCGTGCCACTCATTATTATGTCCCCTTTCCTAAGCCAGGAATCCGTGGAGGCCCATTGAATCATCTGTCCCAGATTCCAGTAAATGTCCTTAAAATTCCCCGAGCCAAATATACGCTGATTACGGATAACCTCCAGGTCCAGATCGATCTTTTCCCCGATGATCCTTGAGGCAATCTCATCCCTGGTGACCAGGAATGGCCCGAGGCTCGTGGCAAAGTCTTTTGCCTTGGCAGGACCAAGGCCCACTGAATATTCCCTGAGTTGGACATCCCTGGCGCTCCAGTCATTTGCCAGCGTAACGCCATACACATGATCCCATGCCCTTTCTTCCTTAATATTTATGCCATCTTTTCCAACGAGAAAGGCGAATTCACCCTCAAAATCCAGTTCCTTTGTATAGGACGGCCTCGGCACGCTGGCTCCGGACGCAAAGAGATTTGAAGTGTTGCTGTAATAGAAAACAGGCATTCTGTACCATTCATCAGGCACCTGAAAGCCGCGTCTCTTTCGCGCGTTCATCACATGTCCCTCGAAGGCATAGAAATCCCTTATGCTTGTGACTGACGGTACCGGAATGTCGAATGTGTAATCATCGACGGGGTCACCTATGGTGTCCAAATGGATCTGTCCAGAGATCAACCTCTCCAAGTAGAGATAAAAATTACTGTCAAGCTCTTCCTGAGATATCCCGAGACTTTCAGCCAGTGAATACAGTTCGTTGGCATTGCTGAAAACGGTAACCCTCGTGGTTCCCTTCCTTACTATGGCTAACTTCATGGTTCCTACAGGTTTCCTCTCTTTGCCTGCTCCTGCTCGATGGATTCGAAGAGAGCCTTGAAGTTTCCCTTGCCAAAGGATGTGCCTCCCTTTCTCTGAATAATTTCATAGAAGAAGGTTGGCCTGTCTCCCATGGGCTTGGTGAATATCTGCAGGAGATAACCATCCTCATCCCTGTCCACCAGAATATCAAGTTTCTTAAGTTTCTCGATATCCTCGTCTATGGAACCAACACGATCCTTCAGGGTTTCATAATAAGACGGGGGTGTCGGAAGGAATTCCACGCCCCTTTCCTTCATCTGTGAAACAGTCTTGATTATGTCGTCGGTGAGCAGCGCGGCATGTTGCGCTCCCGGCGAGTTATAATAATCCAGGAACTCCTGTATCTGCGACTTCTTCAATCCCAGCGCTGGTTCATTGATCGGGAAGATTATCTTTCTGTTGTTGTAGTGCACCACCTTTGATCTTAAGGCGGAATACTTTGTGCTGATATCCTTGTCATCAAAGCTTATGAGTTGTTTGAAGTCGAGTCCCTTCACATAGTAATTCACCCAGTAGTCCATCTTTGAATCTTCCACATTACCTACAACATGGTCAATCTTCTTTATACCGGATGACTTCCCCCTGGATTCCACATAATCATATCCAGGCGGCAGTTCAGAGTTGTAATCTGAGTAATCAGTGAGAGTGTGAACGGTATCCCCATAAGATCTGATCACTGAGGCCCTCAACTTCCCGTTTCCGGTCTCAATTTTGGAAATTTTACCGGGCTTGACTATGCCTCGCTTCTCTATTGCTGCTACCGACTCATCGACGTCTTCAACTCGGATAGATATGTCCTTGATCCCATCCCCGTGAACCTTAAAGTGATTGCCTATTTCCGAGTCCTGTGTGATAAAGCTTGTGAGCTTTATTTTTACCTCTCCCTGCTGCATCAGGTAAGAGACCCGGTCTCTGACTCCAGTTTCAGGTCCGGAATAACCCACCATATCAAATCCCATTGCATTCTTGTGAAAATATGCCCAGTGTTTGGCAGAGCCCACATAGAATTCCAAAGCATCCACTTTATCAAGAAAAGGTTGGTCGTTCATGATAATGGATATAAGGAGTTATAATAACCTTTTTGGGAAAATCCCGTGTTAATAAGTGTCACGCAGATTCTGCGAGCAGTCTCCCGCACCTATGATTTTGGTAGGGAGCTGGATAACCAGAAGAAAGAAGACTCCTGTCACGTTTGACAGGAAGGAGATACTTATCAGATAAAATCAGTTGTTAACCGGTTTTATTGATCGCCAGTCCGACTTCACTGCAGTCTTTCCCTTTAGCTTCTGAACGTAGTTGTAGGCGGAAAGAGCGGCAGTGGCACCCTGCCCGGCTGAGATCACTGCCTGCTTATATGGCACATGAGTGACGTCACCAGCTGCAAAGACACCTCTCATTGAGGTTTCACCGTTATCGTTCACGACGATCTCCTTCTGTTCATTGAGTCTTACAAGGTCCTTCACGAAATCTGTCTTTGCGACGTAGCCCATTTCCACAAATAGTCCCTGGATTTCAATGGTTTTGAGTTCTCTTTCAGCATCTGTTTTCACACTCACACTGGAAAGTTTTGTTTCTCCCACAGCTTCTTCTACGGTTGAACCAGGGATAACCTCAACATTGGGGAGACCCATAACAGTGTTTGCAAGCTCATCGTCAGTCCTGAGTTTCTTTGGCCTGTACACTAGATACGTCTTCCTGGCAACTCCCGAAAGGTAAAGGGCAGCCTGCAGTGCATGGTCACCATTCCCCGCGACGGCCACCGTTTTGTTTCTGAAGAGAGGTCCATCACAAATTGCGCAGTATGAAATGCCCTTTCCCTTCAGTCTCTCTTCCCCCGGTACCCCCAAGTCACGCGGCGTTTTCCCGAACGCAAGAATCACGGAGTGCGCTGTGAGTTCTCTTCCACCCGTTCCTATGATAAATGAATTTTCTCTGGTCTGAATAGAGTTGACCTCGTCGTAAAGGAATTCGGCTCCATATGTCTGTGCCTGTTGCTGAAATTTCACCATGAGGTCAAATCCCGAGATGTTCAAGAATCCCGGATAGTTCTGGATTTCATCCGTAAGAAGAGCTTGCCCACCTATGTCTTTGGTGATTACAAGAGTCTTCATCCCCTGTCTGGATGAATATATTGCCGCAGTGAGACCTGCGGAAGCCCCTCCTATGATCACTATGTCATAATCTGCGTCCGTGGAAATCACCCATCACAGAATGGCCTTGATCTTCCGCTCAAGCATCGGCCTCGGGAGAGCCCCAATGGTCGCATCTACCGGTTTCCCATGCTTAAAATACATTATTGTTGGAATGCTCTGTATCCCGAAGCGGTTAGAAGTTACGGGGTTCTCGTCCACGTTCACCTTTCCGAATTTCACCCTGTCTCCGTATTCCTTGGCCAGATCTTCGACTACAGGGGACACAAACCTGCATGGACCACACCACGGGGCCCAGAAGTCTATCACTACGGGTTTACCTTCCTTTACAAATTCCTCGAATGAGCGGTCGCTCAGGTCAACTGGAGTCGTTGTAACCGACATCCTCGATGAAGCTTGCAACTGTTCAGCCATTTTTCTCTTGATTTCTTCTGTTTCCTTATCCATAACTCACGCATCTCCCGGGCAATCACGATCAGTGAATGCCCTAATAGCATTTCTCTATGTCACCCTGGTATTTTAAGATTGTGCGTTAACCATGCAATACCATAAAATACCAGTTCGAAATGTACAGCCATGGGATCAATCAATCAACTCATGAAAAACAGGGCTTCCTGTGGAGACCTTCTTGAATGTCTTTTCGATCTCACCAGCACTGACATTTCTCTCTTCATGGCACTCAGTCAGGACAAGCAGTCTGACCTTGACACCATAGCAGCATCGGTGGGAAAGAGCAGGTCAACTGCGTTCAGATCCTTGCAGAAACTTGTATGCTTGGGCCTGGCGATCAAGGAAACGGAAACCATAGGTTCAGGGGGGTATTTCCACACATATAGCAGGGTTAAAAGCGACTCTGTACGGCGCATAATACAGTTGCGTGCCATGGATATCTCCAGCAAGATAGAGAAAATTCTGGAAACCATTGACTCGGATCTTTCTGAAGTCGTCTGAACTGTAACATGCCGTTGCCTCAAAATCTTGATTAATGGTGCCCAGATAATCTGCCGTGAATGATCCTATATTCATGAATGTCCTTGTTGAAAGGTTCAAAGAGAGCTACTGGGCTCTCACACAGAGTGGCAGGAATGATGTCAACTCCCGTTTTATTTCTCTTCTGAAGAATCCTGGCAGCGGTATAATATCAGCGAGGATTTACCTGTCTCCCAGAGAAGATTCTGACCTGCTGATATGGTATTCAGCGAGATCACCGGAGGCCGCCGTAACGTTCAAGATAGCCGTAAGGTCTATTCTGGCTGCTTTTACCGAACCTGTCTACAGCATGCTCTCCATCTATGAAGATTCACCCTATCTCAAGGGAGAGGGTAATCTCGAAAATACTCTTACACAGCCCCCTTTAAAGTACTTTGTGTGCTATCCCATGAGCAAGAATGTGGACTGGTATCTCCTGGATTTTTCAGAAAGAAAGAGAATAATGGCCAATCATATTGGCATGGCCCTCTCCCACCCTGAGAACAGAGGAATAAGATCGTATACCACATATTCGTTTGGCATCGGCGATCAGGAGTTCGTGGTGATGTACGAGACGGACGACCTTGCGGCCTGGAGTCATGTGACTCAGAAACTCCGTGAGGCGGAGGCCAGGAAATGGATAATAAAGGAGGAGCCCATATTTGTCGGGATCATGTGCACCGATCTCCCATGATTGCAACGATTCGCCTTGATCCATGAATTGAGTAGGCAGCCTGTGAAGATCAATCATGGGAAATTAGGCGACGGGGGATCATTCCGTGAGATCCAGCAAAATCCTTCCAAAGTTCTTTTTCTCCCTGATCTCGGTATATGCTTCCTCGACATTTTCAAGCCGGACCTTCCTGTCAATGACGGGCTTTATCTTTCCCTCTTTCTCCATCTCCAGGACCCTTGAAACGTCGGACCGGGTGGAACTTATGCTTCCCACAATGGAGTTTCCCTTGAGGATTATGAGTCCCAGTGGTAGATCCACGGGGTCCGGAACAACGTTTCCCACTACAACCATCCTGCCGCCATTTCCCAGCGCCCTGAGACTCTTTGAAAATGTCCATTTCCCAACGCATTCAAGTGTGATGTCCACGCCGTCCGGATATGCCTTTTTAATGGACTTGTCAAAATCTTCGGCTGCCGAAACGATCATTTCTGCACCCAGAGCAGAAATCCTCTCGGCTTTCCATTGTGAGGAGGTCTCTGCTATCACATGCCCTCCAAGAGCCTTGGCCAGCTGAACGGCATGACTTCCGATGCCTCCTCCCGCACCCGTGATAAGAACCGTCTTTCCTGAGGTCAGGTTTCCCTCAACCACAAGGGCGTGGTACAACATCCCGGTTACGCAAGATGCAATGGCGGCACCTTCTTGTGAAACTCCATCGGGAACGGTTATCAGACTCCGCTTATTCGCTTTTATAAACTGGGCGTAGGATCCGTCGAGGAGTTCGCCAAAAGTTTTCTTGCTTCTACACAGGTTCTCCCTGCCGGAACGGCAGAATTCGCACTGCCCGCATGGCTCATATATGAGACTTGAGACCCTCTGGCCAATGGAAAACTCGGTAACGTCTTTCCCAACCTCAACTACGGTACCAGTGATCTCATGGCCCGGCGTGATGGGGAACTTGGCCCGGGGAAAAAAACCCTGCTGCGTCAGCAAGTCCCTGTAGCATATGCCCGTAACTGTCTCCTCGATCAGGACTTCATCTGGCCCGATAACCGGTTTTGCCTTTTCTGTTATCTCAATTTTCCTGCCTATGCCTGCAAGTGTCGCTGCCTTCATGCATTAAGATGGTAAAGCCGTATAAATTCGTTGGTCGGTGAAGGCATTATTTTGAAAAGGCTGACATAGAATAGGTGGAATGTTTCCCTCATAAAGCTTTAATCCGGGCGGCAAATGAGCTTGAGCTATGATCAGAGGCATCATCTTTGACCTTGACGGTACTCTCCTTGACTCCCTTGAAGAAAGAATTTCGGCATGGCAGCAGGCATTCATCAAGTTCGGAGTTGATGTGGACAGGAAGACCATCAGGCCACTCATTGGGCTCCCGGGGAAGGACCTTGCAGGGAGGTTTCATGAGAGAAAGGATGAGATTGATTCCACGGAGGAAATGTACTTCGGAGAGGTGCTACCTCAGATCCCTTTCTTCCCCGATGTTGAGATAACCATGCGAAAACTCAGAGAAACCGGGATAAGGCTTTTTATCGTCACTTCCTCCAGCAGAAAGACCGTGAATATGCTCAGCCTGCCGGTAAAGGATGTGGTTACCATAGACGACGTAAGTCATGGCAAACCCGGCACCGAACCCTATGAGAAGGCCATTGCTCTAATGGACCTTGCTCCAGCCAGCGTAATGGTTGCCGGGGACTCCGAAAACGACATGATCCCTGCCAGAAAGCTTGGATGCATTTCTGTCCTGGTGAGGCATGCCCACGGATCGACTTCCCATTATGCAGACTATTACATCGATGAAATCGCAGAAATTATCCCCCTTCTGAATCATCTCAACGGAAAGACCAAGATCAGGAAAAGGTGACCGCTTCCTCTGTCCACGAAAAACTGCCAGCTGACATGGTAAGATTCGTCGGGCCGCCTGATCCCGGGGAATTGATATAACCCGTCGCGGAAACTTTCTGGCTGGCACCTACGCTTCCAATGGTGAGGTTTCCAAGCAGCGCTGAACCATGATGTACTGCTATGGACGTAAATTCCAGTGCCAGGGGAAGAAGATAAGTGAAGGTTGCGGATACAAGATACGTCCCGTTTTTCTGTGCCGTAACATTTCCTATGGCAAAACCCGCAAATGGTGCAAGTACCCTGATGCCTTTGATGGCCAGCGGCACAGCGTCGCTTAAGATGAATGAAACGATGTGTATGATGGTCGAGACGTTCATGGTGACATTATGCACCGGCCATAAATTCCCCATCAGGCTGGAAAGGTTCAATGGCATGCTTATGTTGAATACGCTTGAGCCCATGCCCGGAACGGAACCGGAATAGTTCAGGGCTTGAAGATTCGAAGGCAAATATGAATTATCTGATGCATGAATGGTCGCAGCCAGAACCGGCCCTGAGGTCGTGTAATAGACTGTTTCGGATGTGACCTCAAAGTTTGTGCTCCCGTATGTTGCCTGGTACATCGAGGCCACTGCAATGAGCATAATGACCACGATAACCGAAAAGGCCGCGGTGCCGATCATGGCGGAAAGCTTCATTCAGTTAAGATAATAAAATAAAAAGATATAAAAATTGTCATACCTATGTCTGACTAGGCATCAGATGCTGAAGCTGGTCATGGAGTCTATTACAGTCTGCGCAACAAGGCTCTGTTGAGAACTTGTCAATCCAACGCTGGTTATAACAAAGACGTATTTTCCATCCACTCCAACCGTAACCTCGGAGAGGCCCATGTTCACCGTTGAATAGGTAAATGACTTATAGGACACATTCGCTGTCACGCTGGTAAAAACCCCGTCTCCCCTGAATGAGAGGTAAGCATGTGTTGCGCCACTTGTGTTTGAAAATTCTGCCTCAAGGATAGCAATGAGACTTAAACTGGAATGATAGTTCGTTCCCTCAACAGAGACTGCGCTTGATAGAGATGAATTTGAAGAAGTTTGGGTTGTGTTTCCCTGTGAGTACGATTTTCCAGTATCTGAGTTCATCTGGCTGGCGGTTGGAAATCCGAAATGTGGCTGATTGATGACAAACCCATATACCAGAACTGCGGCAATCACGATTATGACAACAATAATAACCAGTGGAACGACGCCTACTTTTTTCTTCCTTGCCATGCTTTGGTGTCACGTAAGGCAGCTATTTATTCCTTTGTTATGGTAATAGTACCACATAAATTGCACAGGTATCGCTATAGCCTGATTTTCCTCTTTGGCCTTGATAGGTGAAGTCCCGTGCCGATGAGTATAATACCAACTGAGACAAAAGATATGGCAAAGATGTAGCCCAGAATATCCTCCCTCGAGTTCTTTGTGAGGTTTATGTAGATCGTTTTGTCGGCACCCTGCACATTAAGAGTGCCCATATATACGGGTCTGCTGCCATTCATTCCAAGCGACACTGAATAGACGTAGCTTCCGTCGCTCAGCCCGACTATGAAGGTTGTATTGAAGCTCGTGAAGTTCGCCCCATTGATATCAATAACCCACGGTGCACCGTTGAGATACCCGTTGAGTATGAACCTGGCCTGATTGAGAGCAGAATTGAACGACACATTTATGGACCTGCTGCTTCCGTGTATGTCAATTATTCCTGATGCTACTGATGGAATATAACCGGCCGTCGCAAACACCAGATAGTCATAGGTTCCATTTGGTTCAAGAAAATTTATGGCGGTAGTCGAGGAACCCTGCTGGGTACCGTTCAGCTTGACAACCCAGTAAGTGCCCCTGGGGAGTCCGTGTGCATAGAAGGTGATATTGTACCCTTTCCCGAATACCACCTGAATCGTGACGTTGGTATCAGTAACAACCACATAGCCGGTAGAATTCAGCGTCAAATATCCAGCCTGAACCGGAATGCTGAAGGGATATTTCCCTATAGGAACGGGGAATGTGATGTTCGTACCTGTTGTGTTCCTTGAGGTGCCATTGAGTGTTACGGACCATGAGAGACCTGCTGGTAGTCCCTTCTGTATGAAAGATACGTTATAGGTCCGATTGCTCATAAATACGGACACGTTGAGACCTGGCGAGCTCAGATTGACCGTTCCTGTGCTGGGATAAACCCTGATGTGGGCCGAATTGTTTATTGAAAAACCATAAGAACCATATGGAAGGGTGAATGAGATATTGGCACCGGTGGTGTTCCTTGTGGTCCCTGAAAGGTTTACGGTCCAGCTGGCTCCTGCCGGGAGGCCAGTCTCCTGAAAGTTGATCTTGCCTGTATATACGTAAGCGCGCTCATAAGCAGCAATAAAGTTGGAAGCGTTCAGCGTTCCCCATCCATTGACAAGGTTGTAACCCGGACCACTGCTGTAGACTGCATTTGCTCCCTGAGTGATCGAATAAAATGGTTCTGCGCCTGAAAACGAGCCATTGTACTGCATGTTGCCAAGCTTGAATATAGAGGGGTTGGCATAGCCCACTCTTCCAGGCATGGAATGGTCAATTACGGCGAATAATCCTGCGACCAGCGGTGCCGATATACTGGTTCCGTCTACAGCGTAAAGGCCGCTGCCTGATGAGGTGGAGAGACATATCCCCATGTTTACTCCGACACCAGATAAGTCAGGAACGCCCACTCCATTCTTGAGACCTAGTTTCGAAGCTTCAGAAGCAATGACAGAACTGGCATCGGGGCTATCAGTCTGCCACATGGGTTCAGTGAAAACCTGGCTGATGCCTCCCTGGCTCCCGTTTCCCGTTTTGGGGAGATTGAACCATGTTGATTGATTCGTTATCCCGGTGGTGCCGGAGCCGTTGTTTGATGCTGTTCCCGACAGCACTGTATATGTGCCACCGACGGAGGTGGTGCCAAAATAGTTATAAGCCATTGATGCCGGGAAGCTTGGGAGCGGACTGGGTGTGTTCCCGTTATCCCCCGAAGATGCGAAGATCGATATGCCTCTTGCCGCAGCCTCCTGTTCATACGTCATCCATGTCGAATCGTTTGTATCGTTGGTTCCCCATGAGTTTGAGATGACGCTGACATTTCCCAGCAGGTTGTCCACGGTTGTGTTGTATGAAGGGTTAAGAATGTTCGCGAAGGCAGTGTTGAGACAGGATAGAGTCGGGTTCGCTCCGTAGACCTCGATAACGTTTGCCCCGGGGGCTACAGATGCTGCCATCTCCAGATCCAGCGTGCTTTCTATGTTTGTATGGGTTGGATCGTTTTTCGCATTGTATCCGGGAAGTGGTGCACCCCCGAAGGGGTATGCGTATATTTTCGGCTGAGGCTCATTGGAGGGATAGTAATTCTTCGTGTAGTTGTATATATCCGAGGGTACGAACGGCGGATAATTTACACCGCCGCTGCTGCCTGACCACAGGATGGTGGCTATCGTGGCGTTTACAGGATACCCGTATTTTGAATAGACCGGGGTAAGCTGGTATGCCGGCTGGAAATCAGAGCCAAACACGGTTTCTCCGGAGCCGGACCCCGTGAACAGAGGAGCTATGTGTGGCAGATGCCTGTCGCTCAGACCTGATACCGATGAGATGGAGCCGAAGTACACGCTAAGGGAAAGCTGTCCTGATGGGGCATAGTAAGTCCTTGTTCTCAACGCATACTGCATTATGGTTGTATGAAAAGCGGACTGGAACTGAGACGCATTGCCCGTAAGCTCCATTGAAACCCGGTCACCATAGCTCCTGACAGAGAACCCCTGGGACTCGAAGTACTTCATGTACCTGTCATATTCGGACAGTCCGGGTGAAAAGAGATGGGTGAATTGCTCCTGCGTGAGGTAGTGATGGAATTCCGGCGATGATGGATCTTGAAGACCTGCAAGTAATGCATTCAGGCCGGTCTGATCGTTCAAAGAGAACGTTACAAGAACGTGCATAACGGTGCCGGGGTTGATGGCTCCTACCGGAGACGTACCTCCAATGGTGCCGGCAACCCCGGGTGGAATGACATAACTGATCCCGGAAAATTGGCTCCTGCCCTGGGCATTGATGGAACTGGGAATGTAACCTATCATCAGGATTGTAATCCCAACTGCCAGAAGCTTCAAGACAAACTGGCTGTCCAGTCTCTTTACCCGTTTGGTTCCGACGATTTCAATCACCATTTTCAATTACCAGCGAGAGCAGGGCGCTTCCCTTCTTCATTTCATCCATGGCCCTTTCCCGGATCTCTGGTGGGCTTGGATATCTGCCAACCATTTTACCCTTTTTCATGACGGGTTTGAGCAGGTTTTCCATTTCTCCGCCGCAGCTGCAATTTTCATCCTTTGCATCAATTGGTACCACGCTAACCTTCCTGCAATCCTGGCATCTTAGGACCTTCTTCCTTCCTGAGTATTTGCCCCTCTTTGCTATGGGATTTCCCTCAATCTCCACAATGTCAAGGGCAAAGTCAACAGGCTTTGCAGATGCAACTGATGTTCCAACGCCGAATGCCTCTGCTCCAGCCTTTCTGAGATCCATCACTGATTCAACGTCCAGGCCGCCGGAAACCATGATTTTCACATTTTTGTACCCCCGCAGATCAAGCTCCCATCGGACCTCGCGCACAATATTCCCGAAGTTTCCCCTCCTGGAGGATGGTGTGTCAAGCCTGACGTAGTCTAGGTCTTTGATGAGTCGCGCTGCCTTCAGTGCAGCAAATTTCTCATCGTCGAACGTATCAATGAGCAGTGTTTTCTTCCCGTTTGTAATGCCGGCGCACATCTTCCATGCTTCTTCATCTCCAAGCAGCAGCGACAGCGCATGTGGCATGGTGCCGACTGCATCGCGGCCTATGAGTTCCGCACCCATAAGCCCGGAAACTCCATCTGCGCCACCAATGAAGGCCGATCTGTCGATCATGGGAGAAATTGCCGGATGCATCCGCCTTATTCCAAAGGAGATATACGGCAGATCACCGGCCGCAGCCCGTATCATGCATGATTTCGTCGATATCCCGCTTGCCTGGGAGAGAGACCCAAGCAGTGCTGTTTCCATCACAGAGAATTCCCTGTATCTGCCTGAAATGCTGAGTACAGGAAGAGGTATGCCCTTAATGTCACGGTTGGGGATCAACGTCCCTTCTGGAATTGCAAAAACGTCCACATTCTTGCCTTCGAGCATCGAGAGAGTATCGTTGAGCCCAGAGAGAAGTATGAATGGAAACTCCGATCCGGAGAACGTCACATCCATGATGACCTGCCTGTCCGGAAAACCAGAAGATAGGATCCCCACGGTCTTCCCGAAATAAACATCGGCTGTCTTTCCGGATTTTATATCCTCTTCAGAAGCGCTGCTCATTCTCATTTCAGTTCTCCTTTATCTCCTCTAAAGCGTGTCTGGCATCAGTGATTTTGGCTCCATATAGAAGCTTCATGTCATCCAGTGCTTTTAAGTGCCTGCCTCCGTCAAGAGAAGCACACAGATCACTGATGACGCTTATTCTGTAGTTCCTGAAGAAAGCCCCTGAACAGGTGTGCAGGACGCATATGTCTGTGCTTATACCCATCAGGAAAACTTTGGTTACGCCCTTAGACCTGAGGAGCCCGTCAAGGTCGGAATCGTAAAAGCTGTCGTAGTGCCTCTTCCTGATCCTGAAACCGCTGATGTCCCTGAGTTCGGGAGCCAGTTCCGATGCGTTGGTATCCATGAGGCAGTGTTCTCCCCATACCTTGAATTCCGGATCGCCCCTTATGTGGGTGTCCAGGGTGAACACAATCATTGGTTTACCCAGGGCATCTCTGAGGAAGTCGGCTGCATGTCTTACCACTTCTTCGGCTCTGGGAGAACCGAATTTACCGCTTACAAAGTCATTGACAAGATCCACAACGACTATGGCTATTTTTTCATGGCTGTTTCCCGTCATTTTAACCTATCTTCCACTTAGTGCCACTCGCATCATCCTCAATCCTGACTCCACTGTCCTCAAGAATCCTCCGTATCATGTCTGAGGTTGAAAAGTCCTTCCTTCTCCTGAATTCCTCCCTGAGCCTCAGAATTCCCTCGATGATCCTGCCGGTGTCTGACGCTGCAGACCCCTGCGCCAGAATGCCTAAAATGTTGTCCACATACTGGAACGTCTCAATGGCCCCCGATGCGGAGTCTCCCTGCAGCCTGCCGCCAGTCCTGAAAATCTCCGAAGACATTTCCAGGAGAGTGGCAAAAACGGACCTAGTATCAAAATTATTATCCAGATGCCCCTTGATTCTCGACAGGTAGTATCCTGTGCTGAGCGTGTTTGACTCCCGGCGGTCAACATTTTCGAGCGCCATGTCGTAAGCATGCTGTATTCTATCCAGCGCTTCACATGAAGCCTTAAACAGTTCTTCTGTGTAAAGGAGGTCAGAGGCGTAATTGGCATTCAGCAGGAAGAACCGGATCTGCTGCCTTGTATATTTCTTAAGTGCCTCCCTGAGCATTATAAAATTTCCTGCCGATTTTGACATCTTGTCCGCGCCCATGTTGAGATAACCCCCGTGGATCCAGTATCTTGCCAGGTGTTTCTTGCCGGATATGGCACGCATCTGCCCAATCTCAGCTTCATGGTGTGGGAACACGAGGTCTTTTCCGCCGCCATGGATATCGTACATGGAACCAAAGAAGCTCTCAGTAATGGCCGTGTCTTCTATGTGCCATCCAGGTCTTCCCGGGCCCCATGGCGAATCCCATGATGGTTCTCCTGCCTTATGCTTCTTCCACAGCACAAAATCTACAGGATTGATTTTTTGTTCGCTTGGAACAACTCTGCTTCCGGGTACCACCTTGTCCAGCTTCTGTCCAGAAAGTTCACCCATATCCCTGAATTTTTCAACATGAAAATACACTCCGTCCTGGGTCTCGTAGGCGTATCCCCTGTTCATCAATCTCCTTATCTGGGACCTGATCTCATCCATATACAGTGTGGCCTTAGCGTATACGTTAACAGAATCCACACCCAGCGCCTTCATGTCCCTGAGATATTCCTCAAAAAATCTGCTGGAAACGTCCTGCCATGGCACACCTGTCTGTGCTGCAACCTTCAAAGTCTTGTCGTCTATGTCCGTGATGTTCTGAAGATAGAAAACTTCATAACCCGAAGCGGTGAGGTATTTGGCGAGAGAATCGAAGAGGACAAAAGTTCTGGCGTTTCCCAGATGAATGAAATTGAACACCGTTGGCCCGCAAACAAATAGCCGGATCCTGCCTCTCTTCATTGGCACTATCTCTTCCAGCCTGCGTGTGAGGGTGTTGTATATATTCACGATAAGGCTATTTACTGGGGACATTTATATTTTATATAAGCACGTAGGATCAACCTTGCACCGGTCACCGCCCCGTTGCTTTCAGATAGAAAGTCGTGCATTTTTAACATCTGTGAGCGAGAAATCCCACACCCTTTAGGGGTGGGAGGATGTCACAGTAAATCTTACCCTCACCCCTGCATAGGTTAACTACCAGAGCCGCAGAGGATAACTGCAGTGGACAAAGTCCCACGGTTAGAAGGTTCACTGGACGCCCCCTGGTACCGTTACGAATTTATAACCGCACAAAATGATCTCTGGGATGAACAGACAGGAGCGGCGTAATTTCATAGAAGAACTGAGGGCACGTGTCAAGGATGGCAAAAAGAGCGCCTTTTCGTATGTGTGCAGTGGGCTGAAACAGAAGGAAAACAAGTTCAACTGGGTAGGCATCTATGTACTCTCCGGGGATAAACTTCAACTAGACACCTTCGAGGGGGAAAAGACCCAGCACGTGCAGATTGCCCTGGGGGATGGGCTCTGTAGCCTTGCCGTCCTAAAGAACGAGATAGTGAACGAAGCCGACGTCAAATCAAACTCAAAGTATCTGGCCTGCTTCCCTACAACAAGATCAGAACTGGTGGTTCCAGTCAGGAAAAACGGATTTGCAGTTGGTGAGATTGACATAGATTCCGACTTGAAGAACGCCTTTGACAAGGAAGACGAGAGATTTGTGACAGAAATCGCCAATATGCTCGGGGAAAGTTTCTTCTAGTCCAGGGAGAATGTTTTCTGCATTCTGCCTGAAACGAGAAAATTACCGATGGAGTATACTTTCTTCAGATCAGCATCCAGCAGGGTCATGGAGCCGGGACGTATGTGGATTCCTCCCATTTCATCCTGGCCTATCCCCGTTATAATGGATACGGCGGCCCTTACAACGAGCCCATGCGTTACAATTGCCGATCTGTCCGGGCAGCCAGACATAAAGGAGTCTGTTCTGAGTCGGTGGGATTCCAGACTTTCCACTCCCCGCTCTCTTGCCATTTCAGGGTCCATGTCTATCACCCTCCCGACCATGACAGTGTTGTTCAATTGACCGTAGTCTGTCTCCCTGAGCCTTTCGTCCGCAATGATGGGAATGCCGAGGTTTGATGAAATTATCTCTGCACTTTCCCTTGCCCTGGCATAGGGACTTGTATATACAACCTTCAGGCCAAAATTGTGGATATGTTCCGAAATAAAATTGATCTGCTCCTTTCCCTCTTCAAGGAGATGATATCTGTCTCTGCAGTTGGATATAAGCCCAAGCCTGTTGGACTCACTCTCCCCATGCCTGATAAAAAGCAGGCGCCTGGTCATGCTCCGCCCTCTGACCTGCCACCTGACAGGATTGACCTGAGCCTGGGAGTTATGCTCCTTGCACCAATGGACTCGACCCGCTCAGATCCAACGTCAATAACCGTGATTGAGACGAACCCTATTTCGATTCCGAATGACTCAATCTCATCCATTTCCATTATGCTTGACACGAGAGCCCTGATGGGCATTGCATGGCTCACTGCTATGGTATTTTCCGAGATCCCTGCCATGAACTCCCGCATGCGCCTTGCCTGAGACTCCCACGATTCTGATCCTGCCCTTATCCTGTCCGCCCGGATCGCGTCCTTCGCACTGGTGTTGTTCAGCTTCCCCATTGCCGTTTCAATCAACCTTTGATCCACCTTGGGCGCTATTCCAATCTCCCCGGCAATGATTCCTGCTGTTTCACGTGCCCTCTGAACAGGGCTGGTGAAAATCCCTCCAAATCTTAGGCCCCTCATCTCATGAGAACAGCGGGCAGCCTGGATTCTTCCCTTATCAGTCAATGGGTATCCTTCCAGATCAGATGAGAGTATCCCGCAGATGTTAGATTCGCTCTCACCGTGTCTTAAGAGGACTAGGAATGACATCCAGTGGTAATCGCAAATGGCAATATCATACTGCCGTCACAAACCAGAGGGTGACGAGGGTGCATAGCAGAACGGGAAGAGTCAGAATGGAGCCAACCTTCATATAATATTTCCAGGAGATTTTTATATCCCCTTTCTTCTCGATAGAGTAAATCCAGAGAAGAGTGGCAAGCGAGCCTATTGGAGTGAATTTGGGTCCTATATCGTTACCTACGACGTTTGCGAATGCAAGATTATGGCTGAGTCCTGCATGCGCAATGGAGAGGTTTCCAATCATTACCGAAGGCAGGTTGTTGAGTATGCCCGCAAGGAACGAAAACAGCAGGCCTGAGAGGACTATGGAGGCAAAACTGCCAAGACCGGAAAGATATACGAGAATCGATGAAAGTTGAGAGTCGAGGCCCTGATAGCCCATGCCAAAGACAATTACGTACATACCCAGTGAAAAGTATACAATATGCCAGGGCGCTTCCTTAAGGACCTTGAGAGTGTTGATGGTCCTGCTGCGCCCCGAGATGCCAAGAAGGATCAGTGCTCCTGGGACTGCAATAAATGCTATGGGAATGGAGAAAAACCCAGTAATCGCATATGCAGCCATGAGAAATACTGTAAACGGTACAGCAATGGAAAAAATCACCCTGTCTTTTATCACCGATTCAGGTTTGGGCAGGAACTCCTGCTTGAATTCAAAGTTAAGGCTTTTCCGGTAGAGGATGTAGAGCATTGCAAGGCTGGTGGCTGCTGCAACCATGGCAGGGAGTATCATCACCTCTGCGTATGACACAAACTCGATCCGGAAATAACTGGCCGTGATTATGTTGACCAGGTTGCTGATGACAAGCGGAGAACTGGCAGTATCAGCGATAAATCCAATGCTGAACAGGAATGGCAGGTACAGTGACCTGGGCGCCCGGGTATGCTTCAGGATGGAATACACGATGGGAGTCAGGATAAGTATGGCCCCGTCGTTGGCGAATACCCCGGACAGGATTGACCCGAGCACGATAAGCAGCACGAAGGCTTTTCTCGAAGATCCCCCGGCAAACCTTACAAATTTTATTGCAACATATGAAAAGAAGCCAGCCTCCTCTAGGATGAGGGTGTAGATAATGATGGCAACGAAAGTAAAGGTGGAATTCCAGACAATGTTCCAGATCACGATAAGGTCTCTCAGGGGGGTTATGCCCAGAACGAGGCATACTATCCCGCCTATTACGGGCGGATAGCCTATGCCTATCTTGCTTGGCCTCTTCTCCACTGCGATGATAGTAGCGGCAAAAATGAGCAGGGACGCGATGTAAAGAACGTTCAATCGACAGGTAATCCTTCTGTGAATAAGAATGGTTCAGTATGGAAAAAGTATGCATAGGTAGCCTGCTCTGTTCAACTTTCAGTTTCGATATGTGAATATACCATAGACAACTTTACCCTGTAGGTAAAGAGAGAATGACAGAATATACCAACAGGCTCGTGAAGGAAAGAAGTCCCTATCTGTTACAGCATGCCCATAACCCCGTGGACTGGTTCCCATGGGGAAACGAGGCGTTCGAAAAAGCCAAAGCTGAAGATAAACCCGTATTTCTTAGCATCGGTTATTCCACTTGCCACTGGTGTCACGTTATGGAAAGAGAAAGCTTCAGTGACCCTGAAGTCGGAAAAGTCATGAACGATGTCTTTGTTTGCATAAAGGTGGACAGGGAGGAACGGCCGGATGTCGACAAGATTTACATGGATGTATGCCAGGCCATGACGGGTGGCGGGGGATGGCCCCTGAATATGATATTGCTGCCTGACAGGCGCGCCGTGTTTGCAATGACGTACATGCCGAAGAATTCCAGAAGAGGGCAGACTGGACTTATTGAGGTGGCTATTTCAATGAAGGAGCTCTGGAAGGAGGGCAGAGAAAAGATGATCGAACAGGCAGACAGGATTGCAGAGTATTTGCAGAAAAAAACTCCCCCCGAAGGCTCAGAGTTAGAATATGAAGATGCCATGAAGGCTACGTTTTCAGAACTTTCAGCGAATTTTGATAAAGTGAACGGCGGTTTTGGCACCAGACCCAAATTCCCATCTCCGCACAATATCCTCTTCCTGTTGAGATATTACAGGAGGTTCAAGGAGCCCGGGGCACTGGAGATGGCACTACAAACACTCCGGGCTATGCGAATGGGTGGAATTTTCGATCAGGTCGGCTATGGGTTTCACAGGTATTCAACTGACAGCGCATGGGTTATCCCGCATTTTGAGAAGATGCTTTACGATCAGGCCATGTTGCTCTCTGCATACTCCGAAGCATACCTTGCTTCCCAGGACGCATTCTACCTGAAGGTTGGAAGCCAGACATTTGCTTTCCTGATGAACGAGATGCTTTCCCCGGAGGGGCTGTTCTATACGGCACTCGACGCGGACAGTGAGGGTGAGGAGGGTAAATACTACCTCTGGAGGCTTGAAGAGATTGAAAGTTTACTTGGCCCGGAGAAAGCGGAACATTTCTCGGATGCATTTAACTGCTCCAGAACAGGAAACTTTATGGAAGAGGCAACAGGCAGGCAGACTGGCAGAAATATTCTATACCTCAAGAACGACAACTCCGGAGTTGAAATCATTTCTAAGGATAAGTTTGGCAAAGAACTTGCTAAGGTGGCTGAGTCCCGGAATAAGAGGATCAGGCCTGAAACCGATACAAAGCTCCTGTGTGACCTGAACGGGCTCATGGTAAGCGGAATCCTGGACTATTACAGAGCCAGCTGCGATAAGTTGGCTTTAGACACTGCGAAACAGGTTATTGATTTCATATTGGACACCAACTTCGCGGGAAAGAGTCTGCGTCACAGATATTCGGGAGGAAATTGGGAAATCAATGCTTTTCTGGACGACTACAGCTTTCTTCTGCTTGCCACCCTGAAGTTGCACGATGCAACCCTTGAAGGCAGATATCTGGAGACAGCAATTGTACTTGCTGACATCATGATACAGAAATTTTACGATGTGGGAGGTGCATTCAGCTTCACTGCAGCCAGGGAAACAGGTTTCTCACCAATGATCAGAGACGGGATCGACACATCTATTCCTTCAGGAAACTCAGCGGCCGCTTATGGCCTGGAGTTGCTCTATCTCAAGACAGGCGACTCAAGATATAAAGAAACTGCTGAATCTGTCTTCCGTTACTTCGGATCGGAGATTGGAAGAAATCCCATGTTCTTCACATTCATGATGAGTGCGGCTGGTTTAGCGCTTGGACCATCCCTGAAAGTGGAGATTGCATTAGGTAACGGTAAAGGGAGTCTTGAGTCGCTCCATCGTGAGACCGCTCGCCATTATTTACCAAACATAACGTACATGAAAACAGATGCTGGGGGTGGAGGTGCTCGTGATGCTGGATTTTCCTTCAATGTCTGCGGCCGGGATGCTTGCTATCCCACTGTGCAAGGGTTTGATGGCCTTATGAAACTCATTGAAAAGCTTGGGGCCTGAGCGATATCCATCCTTACATGGGGGAATTCAGCGTGTTTCCTCTCCTTTAATCTCATTCCCAGGTCCTTCCTTATTGAAAACCGCATGTTCTACGGATAGTCTCAACACCTGGCCCCATATCATGCCTGTGAGGAATGTCAGGAAAACGGAAAAATAAACAGGGTAGTCATATTGTGGATAGTAAAGAGGAGTCAGGATATTTACGGCAAACATTGCCGTCCAAAGCGAGGTGACGGCCATGGACCTCTTAAAGAATATCTTTCCTTTCTTCTCGAATACACTGGCTCTCTTACTGATGGCATATCCTGCACCTAACCCAAGTAAGATTAACAGGACGGCCCCCAGAATCACATAAGTGGATGTTGTGTAGAAAGTCAGCACCATTATAAGGAGATAGAAAGTCGGAAGAAGGTAGAGACGTCTTTTACTGTATTTTTCCCCCCTAACGGCTCCGATAATCCTGAATATGTACAGCAGCCCGATTATGGCAATAAGAGTGAATTCTGTTGATCCAAAAGGGAGGGCCGGAAAAAGCGAAATCGCATAAAGAAGGATACTAGTTCCCTGAGAAGTCATTTACCCACGTCCATGATACATCTGGGTATAAAGATTCACTGCAGGCTTGCAGCGAGGCTTTAAAAAGATAATATACACCTATATGTTCACGAATTTGATTTTATGCAGGAAACATTGGCCGAGGTTGAGATTTCCAAAGAGGGCGACATATACTATGCAAAGATCACCCTTCCCAGCGGCGAGGTAATAAGCCTCGAGAATGAGGACTTTGAAGAAGTACTGGAACAGGTCGCGAA
>JAKAAY010000013.1 GCA_021802055.1 Thermoplasmata archaeon | reverse complement strand
TGCGTTTTAGCATCGCAGACAGGGATTTCGGCGAAATCTCTGTTACGATCTTTGCAAGGTACGTCTTCTCAACCCATGACTTCAAGGATTTGAGAGGCATGGGATATATGACCCTGTTGAGGGCCAGAGCAAGGATCCTCATGTGATCGTCAGGGAATGTCTTCCTGATGGTTCCGATCACATCAGACATGAGAGACCATATCAGTTCAAGGTGGCCGATCTCGTATATGCCCTTCACCGCTACGATCTCCCTGATTCTTGTGGGCTTTCCGTCCACGATCTTTCCAATATATCTTGAGACCTTGTGCCTCTTCCTGTGGTCTGGATCCCAGACCATTGATACCTCGTATTCATACTGCTTCCCGTTGATTGTCTTGATCTCCCTTGTCATGTTCAGTATATAGGGAACACATAAGTGTATAAGGATCTTTCGGTCATTACAGTGTATTATCTCAAATGATCCCTAAATAAGCTAAGAGTTTAGGGTACATCGGTGCTGATGTGATCTCTCAGTATATCCATCGGCACCTCATGACCATTGCCCTTTCTCACAAGGAATATTGCCTCGCTCTTTGTCAGGAATGTCCATAAATTGTATGGATTGCCGCCTATCCTCCAGGATGTAGAATCCATGTGCCTTGAGGGTGCATCCCTTATTGCATGCAGTAGAGAGGCATATTCATCCCCTGGAGAACCTGAAAGCTGTGACAGGATATTCTGTATCCCGCCTTCAGATATGTGAATGCCGAATACATGGAGCATGGTCGATGCTGTATTCTCGATGCTCATCCTCATGCCTATCCGGAAGTATGCAACGGTGAGCATTGCCCTCAGTGAAAGAGTTGCACCCGGGAATGCCTCCGGTATCCGGGGTTCGTATATACTGTGGCATCTGGAACAGTATAAACGATCCATCCTGTATTCTGTGATATCCGGTTTTATGATTGGGATATTTTCTATAATTCTCTTCCTTGATCCCTTTCTTTTCAGGTGAGAATGGCATTCCGGGCATTCATGCAGATCCAGATGGATCCTTATCTTCCTGTCCGGCCTGGATCTGATCCTGAAGTGACCTTTGTGACCGGGCTGTGCTCCAGGTTTTCTCTTCTCCTGCATTTCGGGAATGATGTTTTCAGGATGTGCATCCCCGGATACTGCGATGTCATATGTCTTTCCGTTCTTTATGCCAACGGTGGAGGGATGCCTCTTCCTGTATTCATTAAGCTCATTTTCGAGATCCTTGATCCTCTCCTCCATGTGTTTCCTGAGCTGATCAAGAGATCGCTGCAGATTGTCAATGATCTTCTGATCCCCTGGTGTCTCGGCAAGAAGTTTAATCATCTTATTAATATAATGTATTCATAATATATGGATCTTTCGGTCCAGAATGCTGCATTCGCATAAAAGTGTGGCACAACAGACTGACCAGTTACGGTAAATCATAAGAGCTTAATACTATATGTCTATACAGTTATTCATGTTGGAAGATGATGTTGATATAGCCGACATTATCCACAGTTTAGTTTTTCTAGTAACCCTTGCAGGACTCTCAGTCATGAGTATAAGCTATGCATTAGGAAATAGCATTAGTCAAAGCGATTCAGGAACTCGAACCTCATCTAATGCGCTAATTTCGCCTTCAATGATCGCTATCCCTCCAGGGGGAGGGGGACCTTCTGTGACATACGTTAGTCATGGAATGCAATTCAACTACAGTTGGGGAAACAATATATGGCTTATAGGTTATATTGCAGGCGGTGGTTGGTTCCAGGTTAACTCAAACTATGGGTGGTATGAAAGCGGCTCCCAGTACTACTTTGCTAATTCACCGTTCAGTTCTTCCGCAGAGGCCACTACGTCAAATACAAACCTGCAGGGTTTGACTGGCGGTAACTGGCACTTTGTTGGGGATCAGAGCATCTATGTGACAATCCCAAATAGCGTATATCAGATTACACCCAATGTATTGTGGCAGAACGTAACAGTCAACGGTGTTACTGTTGATTCTCAGAATGTAGCCATAACTATTACCTTCTCAACATCATATGTCATTGGTAGTCATAATTCCAAAGTCGAGATAGATATGAGTTCATATGCAAACGGAGAAGTCAAGGGTGAGATGTTCCATAACTCAAGTGAAGTAATTAATTGGGGTCTTTTGAAGGAGTTATTCAAGTACTTTACGTCAGATTAGATCTGCGATGAAATTTAAAAGAGTACTACATATTTTTTTAACTTTTATAGCCGTTATTTCACTCATCCTGTCATTTGGTCCCCTCCTGCTTACAGATTACAACCGGAGTGAAATGATGGCCAGCCCCCAGGATAGTGGGGCATTTTTTTACTACCAGTTCAATTCCCAATTTGCATTTGTGTCAAACAAGCAACTGTCAAATACCTCTATCCCAATGTCTTCTTGCGGTATAATGGAGCTGGAGATCCAGGGATCAAACGCAAATATACATGTGGTGGATCAATTGTCGGCTGCAGGTATTGTAAGTTATGTCCAGAATTCCCGGTACATTATTCCACTTTCCAGTTCTTTTGTTGAAGTGCTTCTCAATAATGCTGAGCTGAACAAAGGCAGCGTGGTGGCAATCAATGCGCAGTTGGCTGGAGATGTACTCGGGCAGAGCAGATACCCGACCTCACTGAATTATCAGGGAGGCAACTCTACTTTGCAGACGTACGCCAGTAAGATTGGGGTCATCAGTCCTACCTCCGTTTCCCTGATCAATTTTAACACCTCAGGTGTGCCAAGCCTTTACCTGAGTCCAGGAACTATGAGATCTCCTAATGAGATAGAGTATGGAGATACGGATGGAACAAATGTCCTCCTCGAAATGCGGAACTCTGGAAATTCGGGGTTCTTGGACCAAATGTACAGATCCTACAACACATCTCTTGTAAAGGTTTATGGCTTTTTCATTTCGTTGATTGGCTCAAACGTTGCAATTTCGCCTTTGGCCTACGCTCACTACCTTGAGCTTTTTCTTCCCATTGAGATATTGGCATGGATTGTTGGTGCAGCATACATTCTCATATTATACCGAAGGATTAAAATGAAGAATAAACCAAAGGTACTCGAAAGGAGACGTGAAGCGCACGAATAATTTCATGGAACTGAGAGCCCTTTCAAAGAGATATGGAAACACTGTTGCGCTCAACAGCATAAACGCAATGGTACCAGAGGGTATATCCCTCATGGTTGGGGAAAACGGTGCTGGAAAGAGCACCCTTGTTTCCATTATCGAAGGTTTAACTTTGCCATCATCTGGCAATGTCTTTATCAGGGGTCTGGATTGTATAAGTCAGAATTTAGAGATACTGAAAGACGGTACATTCATTCCAGAAAGGCCACCAGTGTTCGGTTCGGGAAAGGTCTCTGAGTTTCTTTACTGGTATTCGAAATTCAAGGGAACAACGTCGGAAAGCATTATGGATATGGTAAGCCTGTTTGGGGTCGATTATCTTTTGGACTCTTCTTTCGCGAGTCTCAGTATGGGTGAAACTGAAATTGTGCAAATTGTCGCTGCACTTTCCACCAATTCTGATTTTTACGTACTGGATGAGCCCAATTCCAACCTTGACATTTCAAGGCGCATCATGCTTGCAGGGACAGTTGCCGAGATGCACCGGAAGAGTGGCGCCGATTTCCTGATTACGTCACACATGACCGATGAGTTGCTTCCTGTATGCCATACTTTGATATCTATCAGACGAGGAGAAATAGGTGGAATTATGGACCTGAAAGAAATAAGGCAGATAGGGAGAGAAGAAGTCAAGGCATATACCAGCGAGCCTGACAAGGTTTTGAGTGAACTTGAGAAGCTTGCACCCCATGGGGTTTACATAAGCAGGGAAGGCCATACAATAACTATCAGGGGAAGAGGTGCGAGATACCTGCTCAGGGAACTTAGCGATCCTGCTTTTGGATCCCTGTCATCTGTTCGGATGTTTCCTGATCTTACCAAGACTGATGAAAAGGTATAGGACGGGTGGTAAGATGAGGATTTTACATTTTGTAACTTTCCTGAGCAATGATTCAGATCCGTTCTATTCGAGGGAGCTGATTCTGATTCTTTTGGCCTACGGGATCATGCCTGCTGGATTATTCGCCGACACTTCAACCTACTCCTTCAGTTACATTATCAGCGTCGTGGGCGGTGCATTTTTTGTAACATTTTTCATCTACGTAATTATCCTCTCTGCAAACAATGCGAGGATGGTTGAGTCGGGTTACTTCACTTTCCTTCTTACTATGCCTCTGAGAAAGCGAAATTTCCTGATTTCGAGACTGATTTTCCCGTCTATTGTAACAGGCCTCCTTTTCACGAGCGTTCTTATCCCTTTGATGATTGTATCTGCTTTCGGCTTCTTTTTGACAGTTTTTTTAACGGTCTGTATGGTGTCGTTGGCTATGCTCTTCATGTATCTTTCGATTGGTTATCTGATCTCGTTCATTACAAGAAATTCAGTCTTAACGTTCATTTCACTCTTCCTAATTTTTGCAGCAGAATACATTTACGCTGGCAGGATAAAAGCAGAGAATCATATTCTTAGCGCATCCATTCTTGGGGACCTGGTGCTGAGCAGCAACAGCATTTTTTCTACAGGCATGTTTTTTGGAACGTCATTAGCTATTCTATTGGGTACTATTGCATTAGCCGGACAATATGTGGTCTTGAAAAGGCTTAACCTCAGGAGTGGGAGATAATGCACAGAAGGCCGTTGGTGGTCGCACTCCTCATTTCCATAGCGTTCTTGTTATTCTTCAGTCATCTCTACATTACGTGGGAAATTTCCCAGAATACTTTTACAGAGTTTCCGGGCCCGCGGATATCTGGATTATTTCCGGCAAGCAATGTCAATCAATCTGAAAATTTCAACCTGTATGGTTCATCGATCGAGCTTACCGCGTTCGCTAACATTACCTATAACGCTTCTATTCCTGCCAACAGCAACACTACTGTGGTTCCCATTTTATCGATTGAGATACTGAGGGTTTCTTACAATAATATTGCAGTCCCAATAGAAAGGGTGACTTACAGGGGAACCAATATGCTCAATTCAACCACTGTGAACATTGGGCCAGGAAACTATGTCCTTAATTCTTCCTTCCAGATTCATGTATATGGAAATAATAAATCGGCTATTCGGGAGACCTGCGTAAATGTTGCAAGCTCCCTGAAGGGAATGGCGTTCGTAAATGCAAATTTTAATTCATATCCTTATATTATTGCGATTCCAACTTATGTATTTCTCTCTTTATCCATTGCCTTTTTCGGACTTCTGTTGTTCTACTTCCGGAACGATTACGACATAAGGAATGATGGACCTTGAATGGAAAAATATGACCTGGTCTCATTGTGATTAAGCAAACGGTATACATGATACTATTGTTTGATCCTGGCTGCGTTGGCCTGTCCACTGCATATGGCAGGCCACTGTATCCGCTCGATATTGCCTTCCCTCTGTGACGTTACATCAAAGGTTCTCCCGTATCCCGTGAGGTCTTTCATTATGGCCTCTCTATATTTCCACGGTCATCATCGTGGTTTACACCCTTAGACGGCGAGACAAAGTGGTCTCCAGTCAGCGGACACAGTCAATAGAGCATCGCATGTTCTCATTCATCAGGACGAACGGGAAGACAAAACCGCTTTTCAATTATGAGACCGTGATCAAGCTCATGGGTTCTGCAAAAGCCGGGACCTGTTTTACGATCTGAGACAGTAATTTCTGACAGATATTGCATCCTCCACTAATGGATTTTTCAACCTCATTCCTCGACCATGTTCCAAAATATCTTTACCTCTCTTCCAGGGATCTGTGATTCCGTCAGGATCTTGTGCGGGAGTAGCCCAATTCTCCCCTTTAACCCCCACACCCATTCGCTTGAAGGCAAAGGGGATGAGGAAAACCAACAAGTGGATTTATGGATGGTACATTCCCAGGATTCTGGAATACAGAGGAGAGTTTCTGTCCTCTCCCCTTCTTTGGGTTCACGCTATAGGAGTCGGTTTGCCACGATGACAGCAAGGAAGATTATCGAAGAGAAATCATCGCCGACAGCATCTGGGTCACCAAGCTCGATCGGAATCCAGGCCAGAACGACCAGGTATCCTATTAGCAATAGTATAAAGAATAGGTTCGACTGCCATTTGAGAGAGGGCAGGCTCAGATCATTCCTCTTCAGGAAAAGGATCACTAGGACAGCAATCCCCCCCGTCAAGGCTACCACGGCGTCATCCACTGCGAAAATGGGGGTGTCCAGTTCAGAGAAGATAACCATAAGGAAGGCTAAACTGGCTCCAGCAGCCAAACCGTAGGCTCTCCTCATACCCTTGAATCTCTCTATTTGCACCATATCCTCGTTTCCGGATTGAGTTGTCATGTTATCATATGAAGATTCTGGGATATTAGTCTCTTAGTTTTACGCGGGAAGCGTAAACCCCGCAACACACCTCTAAAACGGCAGCGGAAATGCGGACGCGTTAAGGGACTCACTAGCCTGAATAATACAGAAAAGGAGCACAAACATGGGGTGTGCCTAATTAAAAACGTATTTAATAAGCGGAACGAAAGCTTGTCCCATCGATTCTCGCCCGAACGAGCAGCGACACTCCATTCATAGCCTTGCCCTGCACGCCTGCGTTCACCTTGAGACCTAATATAGAACAGGTAGCGGGTCCGCCGGGATTCGAACCCGGATTAAAGGCTCCGGAGGCCAATGTGATGATCCTTTACACTACGGACCCAGTTTGTACCCAATATCTCGTAGCAGTTTAATTCTATCCTGCCTGTCTCGGATGGATTCCACGCCAAGGGGGGAATTGCCGTCAATTACTCCCAGGATACCGCCGCCCTGATCAGTTCTTGCGACAATGACAGTCAGCCTGTTGGATGTTGCCGCATAGATGTTCCCCACTTCCTGGCAACTCTTGATGGCATTCAGTACGCTTATGGGATAAGCGCCACGGAGCATGATCAGGAACGTGTGCCCTGAACCCAGTGCAAGCAAATTTTTCTCGCACAGTTTCACAAGGTCAGTAGAATTGCCGTCCGATCTTACCAGCCTCGGACCTGAGGCTTCACTGAAGGCCAGGCCAAAACTTGCCTGCGGAACATGGGTGCGTATGATCTCACCGAGGTCCTCCACGGTTTTTATAAAATGGCTGTATCCCAGAATGACGTTTACGTCTTCAGGCTTTTCAATTGTCAGGCTCTCTATTTCGATTTTCATGGCATGTCATTGCTCCAGAAAATAAAACACGTTTGACATCTCTGTTTATCTATCCCCTTTTATTAAGGTACGGGACATGCAACCGGCTGAAATCGATGGTTTCTTTGCGGAAATTTCCGAACGCATAAGGAAGGGAAGCATACGGAGTGCCCAGGAACTCCACGGGATAAAGGTTGCACTCTCGAAGAAATACGGTCTCTCCAGTATACCTGGAAACGCTGAAATTCTTGGGCTCGGCAACTTCAATGAATCCGAACTGAGCCTCCTGCGGCTTAAGAAAACAAGAACGATTTCAGGCGTTGCCGTGGTTGCAGCCATGACCAGCCCGGACACATGCCCCCATGGAAAATGCATTTACTGCCCTGGCGGGGTGGATAACAACTCACCGCAGGCCTATACCGGCTACGAACCGGCGGCCCTCAGGGGCAGGGACAACCAGTATGTCTCTTATTACGAAGTTTTCAACAGGCTGAAGCAACTGGAAACCATTGGGCATGATACCTCAAAGGTCGACCTGATCGTCATGGGCGGCACCTTTACTGCAAGAACAAGGGCATATCAGGAATCCTTTGTCAAGGGATGCTTTGACGCTATGAATGGTTTTGAGGCAGATAGCATAGAACAGTCCATGACGTTTAACGAGACCTCGGAGAGGCGCTGTATAGGTCTTACAGTGGAAACCAAGCCAGACTGGTTCTTCGAAAAGGAGATCGACCTTGCGCTATCCTATGGCACCACCAAGGTCGAGCTTGGCGTGCAGGTCCTGGACGAAAACGTGCTCGTGAGAAACAACCGCGGCCACGGAATTGCAGAAATAGTCAGGTCCACCGCCCTCTCGAAGGACGCGGGACTCAAGATAGTATACCACCTGATGCCGGGGATGCTCGGTTCCGACGAGGACACGGACAGGAAGAGTTTTGACCTCATGTTCAGCGATCCCAGGTTCAAGCCCGATATGCTCAAGATATACCCTACCCTTGTGGTAAAGGGGACAGCACTTTACAGGCTGTGGAAGGCGGGGAAGTACGTTCCTCCGGATACGGAGAAGATGATCGACCTGCTGACGTATTTCATGGAGCATATCCCGCCATGGGTTAGAATACAGCGAATACAGAGGGACATCCCTGTACAGTTCATAGAGGCTGGGGTAAAGAGGAGTGACATACGAAACCTAGTGAATGAAACCCTGCAAGCAAGGGGCATAAGGAGTGGTGAGATAAGATCGAGGGAAATCGGACGCCTCGAAAGTGCAGGCACCCTAGAAATGAACGCCATTGATTATGAGTCCTCAGGCGGGTTGGAGTCGTTCATATCCTATGATACGGAAGATAACTATATTGCGGGCTTTGTCAGGCTCAGGTCTCCGTCACCGCAGGCATACCGTGAGGAGGTCCCGGGCAATGCTCTGGTCAGAGAACTTAAGGTCTTCGGTGAGGTGGTACCCATAGGGGAGGAGTCGTCCCACTGGCAGCACAGAGGACTGGGAAAAAAGCTCATGGCTGAAGCTGAAGCCGTTGCCAGGGATAAATTCGGCGCGTCGGGTATTCTGGTGACCAGTGGAGTGGGAGTCAGGGAGTATTTCAGAAAAATTGGCTATTCCCGCATGGGCCCGTACATGCATAAGGAGCTTTAACCGCTCTTTCTGACCACGGGCAGTGAGAATTATATAATCAAGACCAATGTAAGCAGGCCATGACCATTGGGCTTATGGTAGCAGGGGTACTGGTACTCTTCCTTGCCCTTTACCTACTCTACTCAATAATAGAGGCTGAGAAGCTTTGACAGTTCCATCTTCACTCAACCAGAGTTCATCGTTCTGGGTCAACCTGTTTCTCCAGAACAGGGAGTTATCAGGCTTCATCATAGTGCTTATATACCTCCTCGTCGCGAGCATACTTGCATACATCCTGTCAAATCACATTGCCAGGATATACAGGGGTGAACCCACCGTCTTTTCGAGGTATGCCAAGCCCTTCATAGATTTCTTTGAAAAGATGCTTGGTCCGGTCGCAAAGAAGAAGATGAAGCTGAGGGATTACGTGCTGAGCTTCGTATTCTTCAACCTTGTGGCTGGTGTAGTGGCAATCCTTGCCATTTATTTCCAGAATTATGTTCCGTTCAACCATGCGTTTGCTGCCAACAATTTCTCGCTCATAATCAACACAGTGGTCAGCTTCCTGACAAATACCAACCTGCAGCATTATTCCAACCCCCTGAGGTTTACATACTTCTCACAGACATTTGTGCTGATCGGTCTCATGTATATAGGCCCGGCAACTGCATTCGCAGTATCCATGGCCTTCATCCGGGGCATAAACACCGAAGAGGGTCACCTGGGGAACTTCTTCCATGATCTCCTGGTATCATTCTTCGAACTCATAATACCACTGTCCCTGATCCTGACGGTGGTACTCATAGTAGCCGGAATTCCTGAGACCACGATGTATTATCTTACTGTTCATCCCCTCTTTTCAGGTTCCACCGTGAACCTCCCCCTCGGGCCCGTTTCTTCATGGGAGTCCATAAAGAACCTTGGCACCAATGGAGGCGGCTTCTATGGCGCAAATGCCGGTTTTCCTCTGGAGAATCCAAACTGGTTCACCAACATATTGGAATTTTCTGCATTCACACTCATTCCTCTTGCGTCAATCATGAGCCTGGGGAAGGTCTTCTCAAGCCGATCCTTTGGAAGAATGCTATACATGGTCGTCATGGGAATATTTCTATTCAGCGCACTGGTGGCCTTTTTTGGTGAATACATCGGGATTCCGTCTTTCAGCGGGCTTGGAATGGCTTACACCGGTAACATGGTGGGGAAGGAGACGGCCATTGGACTGGCATCGTCAACGACCTTCGGGGTTGGTGCAACCATGACATCCACCGGGGCAGCTGATGCACTTCTTGCCGCATATACCCCTACCGGGATGCTGGGCATCATAATACCTCTTCTCATGAATGATCCTCTTGGTGGCGTGGGTACATCAGTGCTCAACCTGTTCACCTTTGTCATCTTCACCGCTTTTATAGCCTCGCTTATGGTGGGAAGACTTCCGGAGATGATGAGGATAAAACTGGGTTCCAAGGAGATTAAATATTCGACCCTCTCGCTGGTGACTCATCCTTTGCTTGTCCTGATCCCGCTGGGCGTGACGTTCACGCTTTCCTTCGTGATGACATCATTCTCAAACCCCGCCCCCTTCAGGGTCACTGCGCTTCTCTATGAATTCGGCACTTCTGCTGCCAACAACGGATCTGAGATTGGGACATTTCTCACCAACCAGGACTATTTCAACTATCTGGATGCCCTGATAATGCTTATTGGAAGGTATTTCATAATGATCTTCCAGCTGGTCATTGCCCAGTCACTTGCGGGCAAGTCTCCCAGATCGGAGGGGGAAAATGCAGTTCGTCTTGGCTCACCCGCCTTCGGGTTCACGCTGTTCGCCGTCATGATTGTGGTTGGAGTTCTCTCATTCTTCCCTGTCCTGGCCCTTGGTCCGCTGCTTTCCCTCGCAAAGGACTTCAACCTTTTCATATGGAGGGTATAATGTTCAGGATAAACGTGGCACAGATTCCGTCCATCCTTAAGACAACCATGTTGCAGTTCAACCCGGTCTCAGAACTCAGGAACCCGGTCATGCTGCTGACCGAAGTGGCGTTCGTCCTCTCCATCTTCATGGCCATATTCCCCGGATCTTTTTCACTCCCGGCCACAGCAAGCTACGAAGAGTTCTACTTGTCTGTGATCGTGATGCTCTTCCTGACGCTCCTCTTTGCCAACTTCAGCTATGCAGTCTCGGAAGGAAAGAGCAGAACCATTGTGGAATCACTCAAGAAGATGCGGAAAGAGACCATTGCCAGGAAAATCTCGGATGACGGGACAGAGAGTATAGTACCTTCATCATCCCTCAGGAAAGGAGATATCGTTAATGTCGGTGCCGGGGAGGAGATACCATCAGACGGGGAGGTCCTGGAAGGCTCCGGCTTCGTCATGGAGAGCAACATAACGGGAGAGTCCAGGCCATCGCTGAAACTCGTGGGTGACGGTGTTACGGGATCTACACTGCTCACCACCGATCATCTGAGGATCAGGGTGACAAGCGATCCAGGCGAAACGTTTATTGACAAGATGATTGAACTCGTTAATGCAGCCACCAGGGAGAAGACGCCCAACGAGGTTGCATTGACAATTTTTCTTGCAGGTCTCACACTCATATTCCTCATTGTGACAGCATCGCTTTTCTCCCTATCGCTGTTTCTCGGAAATGCACCGAACCTGATGGTGCTCATGGTGCTCCTGATATGCCTGATTCCCACCACAATCGGCGCCCTGCTTTCTGCCATTGGAATTGCCTCGATCAACCGCATCTCAAAGTACAACATAATGGCCAAGAGCGGGAAGGCTGTGGAGAACGCGGGCGATATTGACACAGTCATACTGGACAAAACCGGCACAATCACCATGGGTGAGCGTGAGGCGAGGAAGTTCTATTCTGTGCCAGGCGTCGACCAGAAGGAGTTTGCCCTCGACTGCCTGAAATGTTCCCTGCCCGATCTCACAAGAGAAGGGATATCCATCGCAAAACTGGCAAAATCTTACGGTGCCAGCGTCTCCGAGCAGGAAATGTCAGGCTACGAGTTCAAGGCATTTTCAGCAGAAACTAAATCGAGCGGGATAACCGGAGAGAATGAAACGATAATAAAGGGTGCCCTCAAGGCACTGGAGGAGAGATTCGGCATCAGGGACCAATATGTGGAGGGCGTCTGCAAGGAGATATCATCAAGGGGCGGAACGGCCCTTCCGGTCATTAAGAATGGCAGGTTCATAGGGGTCATAGAGCTCATAGACATCCTGAAGCCAGGCATCAGGGAGCGCATAAATTCCATCCGCGAGATGGATATAAAGACCATCATGTGCACCGGTGACGATGAGATCACCGCCCAGCAGATCTCCCAGGAAAGCGGCATCGACGAATTTGTTGCAAACAGCACGCCTATGGACAAGTACCAGGTCGTACTTCGCGAGAAGGAGAACAGCAAGATGGTGGCAATGGTGGGAGATGGAACAAATGACGCACCGGCTCTCGCGAAGGCCGATGTCGGCCTGGCCATGAACTCCGGAACCCCTGCAGCAAAGGAGGCGGCCAATATGGTAGATCTCGATAACGACCCCACGAAACTTCTCGACGTGATTTTCCTGGGGAAGCAGGTGCTCATCACCAGGGGTGCGCTTACCACATTCAGTTTTGCGAACGACATTTCAAAGTATTTTGTCATAATTCCTGCGATGTTTTCATCATTCGCTGTACTGAATTTCCTGAACGTCCTGGATCTCACAAACCCGATCCTGGCCGTAACTGCGGCGCTGATTTACAACACAGTCATAATTATAGCGCTGCTCCCGCTTGCCATCAGGGGTGTATCGTTCAGGCCTTCCAGCGCGAACGAGCTTCTGAAACGTAACATGATGCTCTACGGCATCGGAGGTGCCATCTTCCCATTTCTGGCAATAAAGGTGATCTACATGCTGCTGATTCTTGGGGGTGTTGCATGGTAAACGCATCAGCCCTCAAGACAGCCAGTAGAATTGCGGCTTTCACCGTTGCAATCATGCTGCTGCTGGGTTATGTCATACCCACAGCCATATCGGCAGCCACCCAGGCCATAGATCCAAATCAGGCCGAAGGATCCCCCATTGTGATCAACGGCACAGTTTACGGCTCATATTACCTGGCAGAGGCCTTCAACTTCTCCATATTCTTTCAACCCCGTCCATCAGCCATAAACTATAATCTGTCTGAATCCGGTGCATATTCTTATTCCATCGACAACCCTCAACTTCTGAACCTGACCAGGGAATATATACACAGGTTTCTACAGGAGAATCCCAACGTAACTGTGTCTGAGTTAAGCATCGATATGGTGAGTTACTCTGCTTCAGGACTGGACCCAAGTATCCCCGTTGCGGACGCACTCCTCCAGGTGCCGAGGATAGCCCAGAACCTGTCCATATTCTATGCGGCCAGGGACGTGCCGGTCACAATCTCTTCCATGAGCAGCTACCTTGTGGGCCTGATTTCAGGCAATGAGCAGCAGAACTTTCCTGTATTTGGATCGTTCTATGTGAACACAGTGCAACTGGACATCTCCATCATTGAAAGCATGATTAGCCATGGGATCATAAACCAGTCATTTCTTAACTAGAGCCACGTCACAAGGTGAAAGCTTGGTTATGGAATTCATGATGCTGTTGATCCTGAGTGGTCTGCCCTGCTGAATGGAAGGTCCCATCACAATGAGGCTCGGTTTTGACCCATGTGCTGCCGAAAGAACCGTCTGGCTCAGGGCATTGCCACCGATGACGGGTTTTATTATACCGATCCCGGGGCCGAACCGCTGCACAAACTCATCAAACTGCTCGAAGACCAGCTTGAACCCGTGAACGGGCTTTTTGTCAAATTTCCTCAGGTCAAGAAGCACCAGTTCCGAACCCGTGGAGACCTTCAGGGCCAGGGCAAACGAGAGTGCAGTCCTCGTGGTTATCTGTTCCGAAAGAGGCACCATGATCCTGCCGTAATCAAAAGTGGCATTCCTGATGCTGAAAGCAGCTACGGTAGTCCTGCTATGTTTGAATACAAAATCCCCGATGGATCCGAGCACAGACGATGAGAGAAACGCCCGCCTCTCAACTGCCATCATTGCAATGTCATAGTTCCTGGAGTTGAGTTCTTCTATGATCCCTTCCTTGATCCCCCTGGCAGACTTGACTTTGGGCACCACGTTAAGGCCGTCGCGCTTTCCATCCCTGTAGGCCCTTGTAACGACTGCGACCTTGTCACTCCACGTTATCTCCCTTCTGGAGTCCTTCACGGTGAGCGCGGTTATCTCGCTGTTGAACTTTCTTGCAAGCAGAAAGGAAAGCCCCAGGACCCTCTTAGACCTGTCACCTTTCGCCATGGGCACAATAATTTTTTCAAGACGGAGACCGTATGTTCTAGAAACTTCAAGCAACAAAATCTTATCGCATTGTAAGATATATTTTTATTGTTTCAGACAACCTGTTACCAAATGATCAATAAAACCCATAAAATTAAGGGTCTGATGACATTCGCCACATTTGCCATATGATACACATTGACACGGCAAGACCATGCAAATTATTCTTAACCTCCGTTGTATGGACTCTGGAATGGAGATTCCCTGCATCACGGTTGATAAGGGCAGCATCATCAGCGGCGGTACTTTGCAGGAACTCCTGACCTCAGGCATCGAGGACGTTTTTGTTGTTGACGTGGATGCCCTCAGCAGAAACAAAATGAATTTCAGGGTATACGAGTCTCTCTCAAAGTACTTTGACCTGGTCGTGCTCAATTTCCCTTCCAGACTGAGCGACTTCATTGACTCTTTCATCTATGGCGCAAATCTGGTAGTGATTCCCGACTATATCCCTGTGAAGATGCTCCACGAATTCATGGAATATTCACCCAACATCGTCATGAATTTTGGCAGGAGGGAGGGGGTGGCTGAATTCATCAAGCTCGGTGGCAGGGGTTTTCTGAGCAGAACCCCAGTAAACGTGGAGAATATTACGGTATATTACATTGGCCCGGGTGAACTCCCGTCAAGCATTAAGGTCAGGGACTTCCCATTGGACCTTGTGGCCGAGTACATCTGAAATCCAAAACCGGTCTGAAAAGAAATATAGACCTCATGCCGATAGACCTGCGGGCCAATTCTATGACTGAGCTTTCTGTAACAGCAGCAGGTATAAGGCTTGAAAATCCGCTGATCCTTGCGTCCGGTATTCTCGATGAGAACGGATATACAATGAAACGGGTGCTTGAGGAAGGCGCAGGAGCCGTTGTTACCAAATCAATAGGTTCCGTGGAAAGGCCGGGATACAGCACCCCGGTTGTCGTGGATCTTCCCGGAGGTAACCTGCTCAATGCTGTGGGACTTGCCAATCCCGGCATTGGGAACTTTGGAGAAGAGATAAAAATAGCCCTGGAGGCACATAAACCTGTTATCGGAAGCATTTTTGGTTCAGGCCCGGATGAATATGCCGCGCTTGCCCTCAGCATGCAGAATTACGGTGCAACTGCGGTAGAACTGAACCTGTCATGTCCGCATGTGAACGGAACTGGACTGGAGATGGGCAGCGATCCTGAGATGGTTGAAGCCATAATTGGTGCCGTGAAGAACAGGGTCAGGATTCCCGTCCTCGCGAAGCTGAGTCCCAACGTCTCCAATATGCTTGAGATTGCCCATTCCTGCTCAAGAGCAGACAGTGTGGTGGTCATCAACACCATTAAGGGAATGGCGATAGACATAAATGCCAGAAAACCCGTCCTTTCAAACGTTTATGGTGGACTATCAGGAAATGCCGTAAAATATGTTGGTCTGAGGTACGTGTACGAGATAAAGAAGGAGACAGGTTTCGACGTCATAGGAGTGGGGGGCATTGCCACAGCTGCTGACGTCCTGGAATATATAATGGCCGGGGCCAGCGCAGTGCAGATAGGAACGGCCGTTGGGAGATACGGCAGGGAAATTTTCTCCCGGATATCGAGAGACCTGGATGTCATGGTTGACCAGATGAAGGTGGAAAAGCTTGCAGACCTGAAGGGGGCTGCCCTGTGACACACTTTGCAGCGAGGGTGCTCTGGGTAAGGGAAGAATCACCCACGGTGAAGACTCTTGCGTTCAGGTGGGATGTGGATGTTCTACCCGGTCAGTTTGTAATGGTATGGACTCCTGGCATAGGGGAAATCCCCATGTCACTCTCCAGCCTGGGCGAAACTAAAACCATAACGGTTAAGGATTTTGGTCCACCTTCTGCCGCCATAGTATCCACAAAGCCCGGCCAGAATCTTTACATTCGAGGGCCATACGGAAACCACTTCACGGTGGTTGATGGAGACAAGCTTGTCATTGGTGCTGGTTCCGGAATGGCTTCCCTGGCTCCCCTTGTTGATAGCCGCACTTACGGAATCATATCGGCACGTGAAAAGAGCGAGGTCATCCTCACTGGCATTTTTGACCAGAAAAGGGTGCTTGTCACCACAGACGACGGCTCTATGGGGTTGAAGGGTAACACCATTGAGGGTCTGAAGGTGTTTGACAGGGACGTGGAAATGATATACGTATGCGGCCCTGAAAAGATGCTTTATGCCGTCTATAATTTCTTAAGGGACAGAGAAGTCAAGGCAGAATTTTCCCTCGAGAGAAGCATGAAATGCGGCGTAGGGATCTGTGATTCATGCTCCATCGACGGTTTTCAGCTGTGCCGGGATGGACCGGTATTCCCAATTAAAACCCTAGAGAAGATGAAAGAATTTGGTGTCTCAAAATTGACATACTCCGGCAGACGTGTGCAAATATGACCTATTTCAATACATTCTGCAGTAAATTACAAAAATTTTTGTCCCGCAATGTTTAAGACAGTGGGACTACATGAGTCTTTAATGGAGCCTGAAATTTCTCTGACCGAGTGTTATAATGTTATCCTTGACTCCGTCAGGAACGATCCAAATTCTTTTCTTGTTTTCGGGCCGGCGGGATGGGGACTCACTGAGCTTATCAGGATCCTGAAGGGGGAATGCAGCAAGCAGAATGTTGAAATCATAGTGTCCACCCTGGGTCCATCGGGAGAGAGCCAGAAATACGGACTATACATCAGCATGCTGAGCGCACTGGGAGTTGCAGCCACGGATCACACACCAGCGGGCATTGAGCGCGGCATCTCTGAAGCCATTGCAAGCAGGAAAATTCCTCCTGTGGTTGTACTGGAAAACCTTAACGATGCAACTCCTGAAAGTTTGGATTATTTTATCTACTTATCAGATTTGCTGAGGGAAAGGAAGGTTCCACTAATAGGCACTATAAGAGTGAGTGACTTCTCTAATATAATGCTCAGAACATTCCTGAGAGAGGCGGATCTGAATGGCGGCATACTGCTGACAAGACTGTCCCGTCCTGAATTGAGGGATTTTTCCCTTGTTGCAGGGGAATACCACTATACCCTCCCGGACGACTTCCTCTCGGACGTATACAGCCTCTGCGACGGAAACATTTCAATGCTCAAATATGCGCTTTCTTACTACAAGCGGGTGGGAATAATTGGTCCTGACAACAAACTTAATGAGGCCGCTTACAGGTTTCTGCCTGTTCCACCTTCGCCTGATGATCTATACCAGACCATAATTCAGGCACTTAGCACACACGAAATTTACCTTCTTGATGCAATGCTGCTTTTTGGCGGCAGTATCTCCGAGAGTGACTGCACTGTCGTTATGGGAAAGTCTGAGACTGAAGTGAAGGAGATATTGCTCCGACTCTCAGAACAGGACATTATATACGGCGACCATGCAGGATATACTTTTTACAGTCCCCAATTCTCAAGATATTATGCCTCTACAGTGACCTCAGGCCAGGTTAGCGAACTCATGAAGAGGATTTCTACCTCCCCGGGATATGAAAGATTTCCGCTTAGCACGAAACTGAAACTGCTTCTCAACTCCGGAAACGTGAATGAGGCTGAAAACATTCTAAGTGCTGTCGGGCTGAGAATAGCAGACAGCTTTCCCACTTCCGAAAGCCTTCTTTCCTTCATCAGGGAAATAGAGCCTTCACTGAAGATCCCCTCGGTGGTGCGCCAGATTAGATACGTCAAGTGCAAAACCCTTGCTGAGCTTAGCAGGAACGACGAGGCGCTGATCTGCTTCGGCGACGATGAATTTACTGATATCGATCCTCTGGAGGCCAAGTTGCTGCTCTCCAGGCTTTATCTTCTTAAGGGAGACCATGGGAAATGTTTTGACACTGTGGAGGCTATAATCAATCTGGCCAGAAAAGATGAGGCGGTCTATTATGATGCGCTGGTTGTCAGAGCAACGGATTATCTGAAGGAGAAGAAATACTCTGAGGCCAGGGAACTGGCAGAGAAAATTGTCGCCGACACCACGAAGCTTAACCTCTGGCGTATCCAGGGGAGTGCTAATCTGATCATAGGCAACATATCCTTAGAAAAGGCGGAATATGACAAGGCCGAGGAATATTACATGAAGGTCGTGGATCTCTGCAAGACGGAAAAGGATATGGATCTGCTGACGACCTGCCTCAACAACATGGCAATTGTATCCGGATATCGTGGAGACCTGGAAGCAGAAATCAGCAGATACAAGAGTTCCATCAGGACTACATTCTCTACCGGTAACCTTCGGGTGAGGAGCTATTCAATATTCAACCTTATGGAGTCCTATGACAACGTGGGCGAATACAAGGAAGCAACTGCGTACATCGAGACCGAGAAGAATCTGATCTCAATTATCGACGACAAATACATAGAATATCTGTTTCTAAGGCTGCTGGCAAAGCGTTCCATGATGGCTGAGCGATTTCAGGATGCGGCTAGCTTTGCAGAAAGAATGATCAATGTGGCCATGGAAGTCAACCTAAGACAGTGGGTCAGAATGGGAGAAGCTTTCAAGATGATGGCTGAGTCTTGCCTCTCAGGGGTTATCAATGATAAGTTGACAGATTACTTCGGGGATTCACCGGAATTTCAGGAAGATTTTCTTCCTTTCTACTACTTGGTTGGGTCAGGCATATTCATGCTCTTCAACAGGGATGAATATACAGAGGTTTGTCTGAGGAAACTTATGGACTATTCCAGCGTTTCCAAAGATTACGTGGGCATTTCTCTCGGTCTTTTTGCCCGATTCTATTTTTACCGGTATCAGAAGCAGTCCGGTATAGCTGTAAAGCTTGAGGAGCTTCTGGCAGACCTCAGTGCATGCAAGTTACCAATCGTGAAGGCATTTGGCTATGTTGCAGAAGTACTTCTATCCGGGGATCTATCAGACCATGCAGAGATCCTCGACAGACTTGCTGAAGTCAACAGGAAAAACTCGATGCTGGTGGAACCATTGGTTGTTCACGCGTACGTCATCACAGAGATTTCTGTTCTTAAGGAAATGGCAGGCATAACCTATGAAGAGTCAAAAATATTACTTAAAGAAATAGACGGAAACCCGATCATAAACCAGCTTATAGAGAAAAAATTTGGGATGGTATGATTGCCAGGAGAAAAGACGGAAATAGAGAAGAGATGCATGTTCCATTCCGATAGTGAATGCCATCTGAACGAGCAGTTTGTAACAAGATGCTCTCTGTGCTTTAATTTTGCGACCCCCGTACCGCCAGATAGGGGAAGATATTCACAATCCAGGCCATTGTTTTATCTCTCTGACTATTTACGATCAGGGGATATGTACGACGTGGTATTCCCGAGAGGCACGTCCATTCAGGGGACCATAAGGCTCGATTGAAGCCCTCTGAGATCAAAAGCCTAAATCATTCCACTCCATGCCCAGGTGCAGATTAATGTCTGTGGGGCTTGTGAGGTAGCCAGGATATCCTGTCGGCCTTCGGAGCCGAGTACCCGGGTTCGAATCCCGGCAAGCCCGTACCCATTGGATTCGAAAGTCAGCATTTATGCGGCCATACGCGTGTGGGTTTCACAATTTTTTGAATATAACCATGCCATATGCAATTACAAAATAAAAAAAGAGAGGGGGGCTAGCTGTCCCACCAAGAGTTGGAGAATGGGAGTCAAACTCCAAAATCATTTCAAGGTCTTGATCCTCTCGTTGTATTCCTCCTCAGTTATCAGGTTCTGTTGCCTGAGACGATCAAGTTTAGCCATCTTCTCTCTTCTCAACTTCTCTTCTTTTGAGAAAGATGCCTTAATCTTCCCCGAGAGGTCACGCAGATTGACGTACCCCATGCGGTCTGCGATAATAAGACCGGCAATGACTACAGCCGCAATTATGCCTGCAATTATGTATGCAGTATATGATGGTTGAACGGCTTCAACAGGAATATTTGTTGAACTCAAGGAATATGAGTCTTGCAGACTATAGCCGGAGTAGAGCGGTTGGCTTCCCTGAGCTTTGAGCATTACGCCGGTGTTGGAAGAGACCCAAACAGTTCCAGTGCCTCCTGAATCTAATGTCCCACTTATTTCATCTGCATAGAAGTTGCCTGCAGGTACACTGACTGTTGTATTGACACCGGTAACGCCAGCAAGCGGTATCCCGATGGAAGAAAATTTAAATCCTAAATCTGAAGCCAGCGAAGAGGGGAGAACCTTGTGATCCAGTGAGATGAGATTAGTCTCGTTCACCATTACAAATGAGTTAAAGTCCTGAACCGAAGACAGTGAAATGTTGTACGAGTTATGTGAAGTACCACTATAGAGCGTATCACCGGGTACGGAGTAATTATACTGAACGGATACCTGGTCGAGGGGCACACTCACATTTGAGAACCTGTACATGGCGCTCCCAGTAAGAGAGAATGCGTTTACACTTGCGCTTGACTCATCAATGCTAATGGAATAATTAGCATATGCACCATCGAACAACTGTCCACCGGAGTATGGATAATTAATGGAAACTGGAGCTCCGCTACTGGTATAGTTCAATGTGAGAACCTGCCCATTCCCTCCGTTTCCACCAGGGAAGTTGCTGTTGTTAGAATCAATTGCGCTAGTCCCGCCAGATACGTCGTAGATACCCTTAGAATATCCCCCGCTTCCATAAGCCAGGACTATCAGTCCTCCCCCTCCTCCACCGGAGGAGAGATCCGGGACAACTTGCATTGAAGAATTAACACTTTGCCCGTTTGCATTGATCTTTCCTGCAATAATATTACTCGCCTGTATGTATACGCCAAATGAACCGCTGCCAGCGAAGGCAAATCCACCAGACCCAGAGTAAGAATACCCACCTCCGCCGGCAGCACCTATGAGGTATTGCTGAATTCCACTATTCCACCAAGAATGGATCACCGCAGTTGAGAATGATGGAGGAGTACCAGGGCTGCTTCCGTTGACCGAATTATTATAAATTCCGTCCGAAGAGATGCCAGATGCCACTCTTGTTGAACCGGCTCCATAGAGATAAACACTGTTTTGGTAAACAATCCCGCCTCCGGACCCACCATATGAATCGGGGTAGTTTGTTGTTCTATAAGTATACCACGGCGAGTTGCCAGCCAGCCCAGCTTGGACGGTACCCATATTGTTGAAAGTTCCGTTGAGTACAATTGAGTATCCGTCAGTATATAGCACGGCACCTGGTTCAATGATTAGATTGCCCGCAGTCAGGTTAGAGTGAAGATAGGCAGTTCCTGTAACCTCAATGGAATAAGTGTTTGAAGGTGAGAAACCGCCGCTAATCACCTCTCCGTTTGCAAACGAAGGCACATACAACGCGGTCAGCAGGAAACCAAGGGCCACTGCTACAGCAAGTGCCCTATATGAGTGCTCTGAATGTTGCACGTCTCTCACCCCACTTAAAGAGAATCAAGCAGCTCCTTTCTCTTTCTCTCGTACTCCTCACTCGACAGCTGTCCTGACTCGTACATGGTCTTGAGGGTATTCAGTTTCTGAGCAACATCTTCCTTTTGGGGCAATGTTCTTGGCTGGCCAGGAATTCCCTGCGCAAAGCTGCCGGATTGTTGAACTGACTGGAAACCTCCGCTGTTCATCTGCTTCTCAACGTTGCTAGCGCCTATAAGCACAAGGATAGGAGCCACCACGGATGCATACGGTATGATGTACAAAATTCCTCCTATTTTGATCAGTGTATTGTTGTACCTTTCACCAGCCCTCCACATTCCAAGGACAAGGCCGATCAGTCCAAGGATCATCAGTATAGCTGCAACTAACCACACTATTCCTGAGATTGTGAGAAAAACAAAGAGTAATCCGAGGCTAAGTACGGATAATGCTGCTATTATCCCCAATATAAATAAGAGAGCGCCGACAAACAGAAGAATGAGCCCGATATAGTAAAGCCTAAGAAATGAAGCCGGAGTCTTGAAGGAGTTGACGTCCACTCTTGTGAGGTCGACAAACGCATGCCTGTACATCACAAGGCTGACAATTCCGAGTATTAACCCGACCAGAAGAATGACCAGGTACCCTATAAGTCCAGAAAGAGCCAACGTGGAACTTAGGGCTCCAAGATTCACAAAGAAACCTATAAGAAAGGTAAATGAAAAGAAACTCAGAGCCTCACCAATGACACCCACCAGAGAGCCGTTCTTCAGCGAAGCAGCCGCTGCAAGGTCAACATCAGTCGGTGGCGGTACCACGGCAGGACTGAAACCGGTGCGTAATGGTTGTGAGACCGTTTGTCTAACTCCACACTTGGGACATATTTCAGCTTCCTTGTCAATTTTTGCCCCGCAATTACTGCAAAATTTCGTGGGCCTCCCTTCGGGAGTGAATTGATTTTCCATAATACCTTAAAATTAATATATTTATAAAACTTCACACCCAAATCTTCGATCATTTTAACGAATTTTGTGATCTATCTGGAACCAATGAGATCCATTGTATGGTGGTCGACTTCAGAGTGGAACCTTTTCGCGAAAAATCGGGAAAGACCTTATGATTATGTATTTTCCGGCAGCGACAAGCCATTCCAACAATAAATTGCCGGGTATGGGCCGAGAAAGCAATCTGCGAAGTCGCCCGGTATTACTTCTCCCCATATCGAAATGTAACAACCTGACACGATATTCGACCAGTGGACAAAACCAGTTACACTACGTGCTTCTTGGATCAAAAAACAGACACATGGGATCGCTTGCAAAAGGGTCTCCCTCATATGTGTACGCCCTTGCTCTTGAACCACCGCATATCCTGAGAAAACCGCAGTTTCCGCACTTCCCCTTTATAGATCCTGAGTTTTTCCAGTCAAGCAGATCTGTATGGTTCGAGATGATTTCCTTCAGTTTGACATTCCTGATATTGCCTGCAAGATAAGTGAGCAATCCTGAAGGATAGACATTTCCATTACTACCTATGAATAAAGTACCTCTGAACTGCGAGCGTTGCCCGGACGTCGGTAAATCTGGCTTGCGATCCTCCACCTTCATACCCAGAAGCCTGTGTGTCTCTTCGGAGAGTTTATCATATAGTGGGCCTTCAAGTATTTCGGGACTTATGCTTCTTATTGCCTTTATGGCTCTGAACACAGGTCCTTCAACCGTTCTAACATTCATGCCGTATCGGGATAGGTCCGCAAGCCATGAGTTGACCTGCATGTACTCTTTAGGCCCAAGATCGTTAAGTCCTATTGCCCTGCCCGTCCTTATGAGGAAGAATACTTCCCACGTGGAGATACCCATGCTTTTAATGATCTTTAGGATCCCGGGCAGTTCATTCACATTGCCCTCATAGACCGTGGTGTTTATCTGTACCCTGATACCTGATTTTATGGCCATTTCTGATATTTGCCGGATCAGGTCTATGCTATGTCTTGGGTCTCTCAGGTTTCCGGCTCCATTGTCAGTTGGAAAGTCAAGGCTTAGAGAGATCGAGGAAAGACCAGCATTGGCGGCAAAATTGATAAAGTCATAATCAACCAAAAGAGAGGCCGCAGGACTCAGGGAGAATTTCAACCCCTTTGAGGAAATATATGAAATCAGGTCTCTAATCCCTGGTTTCAGCATCAGATTTCCTCCGGTTATAACAATTTCAGGCCTTTCGCCATCGAATTCAACAATCTCATCAACAATGGACTTCAGCTCCTCAACGGTAAGTTCACCGTCTGAAGGATTAGGTTGTGATTCTGCACGACAGTGAAGGCACGTATATTCACATGCCCTTGTGGTTTCAAGAAAGAGGATGGACGGTACCCAGTCTTTTAGAGTGGTTAGCAATGTGTTTCGTCCATCAATGAGATATTACTATTAAATTGGTGAACCTAAAGCGTTCGTTCAAAATTTTTTCTGGAATTACCATTGAGCCTCGATAGGAGGGACAATTACGAAGGAGAAATGTAAACAACGCGGATGCTCTGGATGACATACCGCTTTAAAATCCCCCCTATGAGTCATCTGGCGGCGGTTCAAAGGGTGGATATAAATTGTCACAGAGTGTAAAATGGTAAAAATAAGCGCAGTGATCTATCTGCTAAGGGTAAACACTATATTGGGAATGCTCCACTAAAGAGATATATTCTAAATTTGAAAGCCCGCAGGTGATCAAGCATAATTCCTTTCAGAAGGAACTAACGGTTATCCATTCTTTCCTGGCGGATCATGCAAGAGACCAACGATAGGGCACCTTCCCTGAAACCTGTTAAGTACTTTGAAGTATTCATTGAAAACGCTTAAGACTGGCTATTCCTACAACATCAGAGGACTGGACCGCAGAATCTGGATTCTCAGCGCCACCCGGTTCATAAGGGCATTCGGAAGGGGTTCTACTTTCATCTTTCTACCACTCGTATTCATAATCAGTTACGGTATATCGTTCATAGAAACGGGTTTTTTCCTGGGAATCGCCACGCTGCTTATGGCTCTGGTGCAGTATTATTCCGGCATCTTAACAGACAGGATCGGGCGCAGGGTGATTCTTGTTTATTCGCAGATACCGGCTGTTGCCTTCTATCTGGTGATCTTCTATTCGGTGGCATTCCCGTCTTATCTCCTTGTGCTGTTGCTTGCCTGGTATGGTACCATCGTGATCAATGCAATCCAGTACCCCGCTGTGCAGGCTGCGGTTGCGGACGTCACGTCCGTTAAGGATAGGTTATCAGGTTACACCGTGATGAGGATAATGGCCAACATGGGAATCGCCATCGGTCCCCTTGTGGGCGCATACCTCGCATCAATGGGTCTCCAGTATATATTCCTGATATCAGCTATAGCAACGGTTGCGGAGGTCATTATGCTATATTTGCTGATGAAGGAGACCTACGATCCAAAGGCTCACCCAGGCGAAGGTAAACATGCTTTCAGAAGTACATACAGGAAAGACAGGCTCTTCCTGGTTTTCACTGTGGTAGGTATAGTATTGGGCTTCTTCATGAGGCAGAGAGGATCATCGTTTACAGTTTACACGATTGTGTTGGAACATCTCCCGTTCCTCTATCTTGGCTATATCTGGGCCCTGAACGGTTTCCTCGTTGTTCTGCTTCAGTTTCCGTTTCTGAGAATGATGACCAGGTTTGGAAACCCCATGTTCTGGAGAGGCATCGGTTCCGGGTTCTATGCCCTGAGTTTCATCCTCCTCGTCAATGTTCCCACACTGTCGCTGCTGCTAGCTTTCATGGCAGTTTCAACCGTTGGTGAAGACATGGTATCGCCAACCACGCAGAGCATCATAACAACCATTGCCCCGGCCAGTATGAGAGGATCCTATATAGGCGTCTATAACATGTACACAAGTTTTGGTGCCTTTACTGGAGCGGTCCTTGGCCTCTACCTCCTGTTTGTGCTCAGCAGTGTTCCATCTGTGTATTGGATATATGTAGCAGTGGGTTCAGTAATTGTAGGTGTCATGTATCTGACATTGGGGGGCCCATTCAACAGGAGATTCTCCCGGAGTTCCACTGGCAGCAGTCCGGAAATCTTATGAGAATAGCTTAAGAACAACCTTCCTGACCGCGAGATTCAGCACTCAGTGAGCAATATAATACAGTAAGTCCTAAGGTTATGGGATAAACAGGTGTGGAAAAAATTAACGGGCCGTTGAAAAAGGCAACGGCCCTCATTTCACTTTAAGGTCCCGTCTTCTTTCTGTGAGAGTTATACGCCAGAAGACCTATCACAGCAGCTGCTATCACAACAACAATGATCAGTGCAACGATAGATGATGTGATACCGCTCTGAGGCTGGCCAGAAGCAGTGGGGAATTGAATGTTGTACTGAGCAGCCTGGCCATTTACAGATATCTGCTGAGGCTGAGTGAAATAATAATGTCCTCCCTGGTAGACGTACGCCTGGACCCAGTAGGTCCCATTTGGAATCTCAACTGTATACGGAGCAGGAGCAGCATGATGGGATAGGCCACTAACCGGGCTGGAATCATTGTAGAAGAATCCGCTGTCAACAACCACGCCCCAAGAGGTTGAGATGCTGGACGATGTCACAAGACCAGATTCAGTAAATACAACAGGGTATTCAACTTCAGGAGTGGCAGTAAAGTTCACTATCACATTCTTGCCAGACACTGTGATTGTACCCTGACTGTTGCTTAGTGACCATCCAAGAATGGGGGTGAGAACATAGTTGTAGGTTCCGTTTGGAATTCCCGTGAATGTTAGCATTCCGGTCGTTGTGGAAAGAGGACTGTAGGAACTTGGCATAATGCCGGCGAACATTGTTGTGATATTGGCTGAATAACATGCGTGGGAAAACAACTTGCTGGTACTCTTGGCATTGAAAGTTATGGTGTAGGATTTCTGAACCTCGAGGGATACTATTGTTAACGAGCCGTTTACGGTAAACGTGCCGATGACAGGAGTAAGCGAGATTTCATTGGCTTCAATAACGAAACTGTATGTGCCGTTAATTAAACCTGGTGCCAGTAAGGTTGTGTTATAGGAATAATAACCCACGAAAGTTCCGTTCACTATAGCAGACCAGTACCAGTAACTTCCTGGACTGTTGCTTGGCGGGTTCGCAATCTTGAACATAATTCCATACGTGTGCTGGGACGTGGCGAAATTTGTGCCTACAGTGAAAGATGCACCGTTTACAATGATCTGACCGTCTGGTGGGGATGCCGTGTAATAGTTATTAAAAGGTGCATCGGTGGAAAATGCGTAGGTATATGACTGGTTCACAAGCGCAAACGTCACAAAATTGGATTTGGAAACCAGTGTTGTATTGGACAAACTCACTCCGGTAGCAAAATTATAAACCGTCGTGGTAAAAGTGGCATCGGCCGGAAGGCCAGCCTCACTAAAAGTGATCCGGTAGAGCTTTGCCATTGAAAAGGTCAGCGAGATGGAAATATTCTTCCCATCTATGGTGAACTGGCCTGTCTGCGGAGACAATGACGTACCAGACGGGAAAGAAAGCGAGTATTGATAGGTCCCGTTTGACAGCCCTGTAAATTGAGCCAATGCGTTGTCACTATTCACCTGATGACTGTATGATAAGTCAATGCCATTTACATATGCAGTCCATGCCCAATTAACGTTGGGGATGAGGGAGGGGAGGTTGGTGATTGAAAAGTTGAGATCAAAGGTCTTTGAAGACACAGGTGCACTAATGGTCTGGTTATAGTAGGAAACCTGCACATTCTGATTCTTTCCATTAAGAATTATGGTGCCAGATGAGGGGTTGGGCAGGTATTCGTTCTGACCATTAGGGGAATAGGCGTTGGAAACAGTGAATGTATAAGTACCATTGATCAGACCTGTGAAGTTATCATAATCCGTGCCGTAATTTGTGCCAATTGTACTCAAGGTCACTGCAAACGTAAGCCCTTTGGCGAGCCCTGACTGATGAAACGTTATGTTGTAGGTTACAGGTGCCATCGGATGGTTTTCCCCTGTTACAATGTGCGAACCTGCGCTGTCAGCAGGGATCATCCCGACATTAACGGTGAGACCGACAAGAGCCACTATCGTAGCCAGAACCACAAGGTATTGCTTTGAATTTCTGGAATTCATGGTGGAGAAGTATCTGTGTTCATTAATAAACCTTTGGATTAAGAATCTGACAGAAAATCTGAATACAGCCTACAGTGGGTGACATGTGGCAAAGCGACAGAATACTCCCAGGTCATAAAATGGACAGACAACATTAATATCAATAGTCTTAGTATACCGCTATTGAGCATTGATAATGGCGAACAGGAAAGAATAAATCCATTCACCAACAACCTTGCCCGCCTGAACCTCATTTTCTCATTTTCAACCAGCGTCTTCTCATTTGCTTTATTTCTGTTCCTGGAAACCCATGGGATCCCTATAATTTACGGGGGAATAGGGCTGTCCTCTGGACAGCTCATTGCACTGTTACTTCTTTTTCCACAGGGGAGGGCTGTTGATAAGGGATATTCATTTGTGCTCATGATAATTGGCTCGCTTTTATTTGCATCCTTGCTGATCATACTGTACTTTTCTGTTGCAACAAGCGATATTTTCATAATCATCGTACCTGCCAGCATCGCAGGGATCGTCGCAGTTGAATCCACGTTCAGAACCTCACTCAACTCTTTTATATCCAAGTCTGCAAAAGCAAATATCCTTGGATCAAATTTTTCCAGAATTATCGTCGCGGAAACCATTGGCAGCGCTATTTCATTTGCAATTCTTGCCATTGGAGCTTATTCATCTTACATCTCAATCGTCATCCTTGGATCTGGAGTTGGGCTATTCCTATTCACCGTTTTGGTGTTCTTCGTTCTGGATTCAAAAAACAGGGATTTCATAAGGAGCGAGGAGAGGAGGACGCCAAGGCCAGGGCTCAGGGAGAGCATAAGCTCCCTCAAGGGGAAAATGGGATTCGTATCGACCCTGATAGCTTCTAAGACCTTCATGAACGTAGGATCCATCGCATTCTCATTTTTCTACATACCAACCGGTTTGTACCTTGGTGTATCTCCAGTTCTCACGTTTTCTGTTCTCCTTGCGTGTTATGTAACCGGTGCCCTGATCAGCAGAGTGGGGGAAGAATACATTGATGAAAAAGTGCATAACGGCAGGGTCCTCGTCATACTGATAATGCTCTTTGACCTCCTGGTATTCGGTGCGATCCTGCTCTCTCTGCTTTATACTGATGAACTTCTTTTCCTTGCAGCCGCCATTGCCACAATTCCATCTCCCATCCTGATCTCCGGCGCAATGGCATATGAAACCAACGTAATAGGCAAGGAGCACCGTGGGTTATTTTCAGCTGTTCAGAGAACTGTTTTCGGCTCAACTGCCGTATTTGTGACAATAGGGCTTACTGCACTGTTCATATTGGGGCCATTTCTTGTGTGGTCGGTTTCCTCACTATCCTCGTTCATAGCCTTAATAATAGCTCTGATGCTCAGAAACCCGAATTGATAATTGCAGGATGTTCCATATCGCGTTGGAATAATTCATCTTCCATGCCGGGGGTAAAAGTATAAAAGCCAATTGATATCTATAGTCTGTTGAAGAGTTGAAGATAAGAGTCCCCAGCGACGTGGTTAATTCCGTAACAGATTCCTTTGCGCAGAAGTACCCGACACTGGGTCAGGGAAACAATTCTGAAGAGATTGTTCAGGCAATGCTTGAAACTATGCGCTTCCTTGGGATTACTGTGCTGGAGTTCGGGAGCGACGACTCCATAAGATACAGCTTCTCCAGGGGATTTGCACCATTGCTTGTTTCGAGCAAGGAAATACCCACAGGGGAACAGGGTTTCAGGAAAGTTGCGGAGCAGCTTGAATTACTTCTGAAGAAGAAGATAACCATCCTTGATTTTGAAATACTGCTTGCCGAGCAGTTCCTTGACTTGGCAAGGGCTGAGGAAACCCTTCAGACGCTTGATATCATAGAAATAATGGACCCCGGGTTTGACTCTGAGAAACTGGAAAGCATGCGAGCGAGGGCCAATGGCATAAAGGAGTTTTTGGCGGGAAACCTTGAAGAATCCCGCATTCATTTTGAAAAGGCACTTGAAATCGGCACTGAAGTCGATGACATGGAGTGTGTGGCAGCTTCATGCCTGGGGTTAGGCAATGTTCATGCCACCCTGGGAGAAATAGAGAAAGCAAACACCTATCACGAGAGAGCTTACATCTCTTACAATGAGATTGGAAACATCAAGGGGATGGGCAGATCCAAGAACAACCTTGCATACACGAGCGTGCGCTTAGGGCTGTTCAGGGAAGCCATATATACGTGGAAGGAGGCCATAGACCTTCTGACCAAGGCTGGGGACACCCATAATCTCAATGTGGCCCACCTCAATATGGGTGCGCTAATGACCACATACGGGTACTACCGCGACGGAATGGAGAGTGCCATGAATGCCTATCAGATAGCACTTGAAACTGGGAATGATAGGATCTTCCACCTTGCGAGGGTGCTTATGACGACGATAGACGTATACTCGAGAAAACGTCCGCCTGTGAAACGCTACATAGTGGAGGCACTTAATTTCATGAAGTCTTCAGGCAACAGGCTCAACATTCCGACGTGTTACGAAGCCCTTGCACTATACCATATTTACTCGGGAAATACTGACTTGATGTTCAGGGCGTTGAGAAAATCGCTGGACGGGTATAAAACAAACTCGGATACGCATTCACTCATTTCGGCCGGGATAACGTTCATGAGGACCAGCATCATTTACAAACTGCCCACAAAATATATGCTGGAAGCCAACAAGATGGTCAGGGATAGAATTTTAAACAAAAAAGACTGGGAAAGGTATAGAGGGGTTGTATCCCAGTTTTTCCCAGAGGCTTAGAAACTGTAGCTTCCGTTTCCTGTTAGGAGGATCACTGACATTTCTTTTTTCACCTCCTCTTCCTTTTGATTCAAGAGTTCTGGTTTCGATAGTTTCATAAGAGCTCAACTGATGACGGTTAATAAATATTGTTATTTTTATAGAACATATATTAATTTAAATATAGAAATACCTAAATACCACGACGTAAGAAGTGAAAAATAACGTTGTAACTGGACCAATCCCTTTTAAGGCTCCGGCGGAAAAGCACCATTCCTGACTGCCATTTATATATAAGTTTACTGGTATATTAATTTACACCTTTTTTACGAACTGCTGGCCCGTCTGTGGATCATCATAATGTTTTTAAAAACAGATGGCAGGTCAGCCCATGTGCATTGAGTGGTTTAGAGGATATACGGATTCAACTGATTCATTGCGTCAGTGATATCCGCTATACTGTTATAGTTCTGCAGCAGGTAACTATAGGTGTAGCTATTACTGGTCAGGTAGGGCGGGCTAAACATCGGTCCATTGAAGATGAACGTACCCTTGGAATCTGTGATTATCATTATGGTAGTCAGGTGTGGCTGCTCCGAGAGGTTGTCCGATGCATGGGTATCAGGGGGTACGTTGCTAATGGGGTAAACCGTTTCGTACTGATCATATATCTTATATATGGAGGATGGTAGATTTCCGGAAGCAACGGTCAAGCCGTACTGAACAACTTTTGAAGATCCAGGGGCCACGTTGAAGTTCTGGGAAGCATTGGTTATGAGGACACCATTGCCGTTGGGGTTGTTGTAGTTCGAACCCTCCTCCCCAAACATGGTCTCATTGTACAGATATAAAGGCGTAAAGGAGACGTTCACGCCGCTATGAGTAAATGAGAACGGACTGGTAAAGATGAGCCCTGGTATGTTGGCATATGAACCCTCGTTTGGATCGGAATAATGGCCATAAACCAGGCTGGTAACGCCTCCATAATATTGCTTCATTGACCCATAGATAGCCCAGGAATCCGCAGCGCCAATGGGGCAGCCGATCCAGGATACGTAGTAAATGTTTTCATGTCCGGGAGCGGCAAAATCTGAGGTGCTTACCTGAAGAAACTGACCCCAGACTCCGTTCTGGGGCGCCGTAAATCCACTGTTTCCTCCCAGCGAAACGGGGATTACGTGCATCATTATCAGAATGGCAACAATTATGATGGCACCGGCCACGGCAGATATGGCGGTGATTTTCCTGGTATTCTGCCGCACCGCCTGTTTTTTTGCCTCAACAGCAGCCTGCTCCTGTCTCTCCTTCTTTCTCTGCTTATAACTCTTGTTTGCCATCTGGCACCCTTGACTTCTTCACCTACCTCAAATGAATGTATTATATCATATTTTGCTTGAGTGCAAATATAGTGTGTTAGGGAGCTGGTTGCATTGATATATGCAACACAAACGCGTTTGGGCCCTTTGCAGCGCGAAGGGAAGGTGAAAAAGCGGGCCCGGTGGGATTCGAACCCACGATCACCGACTTAGAAGGACGGTGCCTTATCCAAACTAGGCCACGGACCCGGAAGGGAGTATAACCGATTTAGTTTAAAATTTGCTCATGAATGGCGAAATACCATTATGAACTAAGAGGGCATGAGTATAAGGTGCCTGCCGTAAAGGTGAGAATTTTCCTGCCAAAGGAAGGGTTTGATGGATTGGATCAGGTCGTGAAACCAGACCTTGGAGAGAAGATAAAGAGTGCAGAAGTAAGTGTAAGTTCCTCCGATGGATTTTTGGAGGTTTATATATCATCGCGCGATATAGTTGGTGCCAGGGCATCGTTAGCATCTGTTGCGAGGCAGGCAGTTCTCTTCAGGAGAATCAGGGAGGAAGTGACATAATTGGAACCAAACATTGGATCGTATATACAGAATCAGTTAAAACAAGCTCAACAGTTGGAACTACAGATTGAACAAACTGCAACCCAGAGATATCAGCTCGATGTCAAGGTCAAGGAGCTGGAACGTACCTTGAAAGAGCTCAAGGAAGTCCCAGATGGCACGGAAATTTTCAAGAACTCGGGGGTAGTCATATACAGGGTTCAGGACAGGCAGAAATTGATATCAGAACTGGAAGAACAGAAAGAGTTGAGCGAGATCCGCCTTAAGACCCTTGAACGCCAGCAGAAAAGTCTGGAGGATAAGTATAAGGAGTTGGAGGATTCGCTCAGGCGGACATACGATGAGCAGAGAAAGGGTAAGAGCAGTTGAATAAGTTTTATGACATAAACAGTGAGATTCCCGCCTACAGGATTCAGGTAAACAGGGTAGGGGTAAGGAATCTGAAGGCTCCAGTCAAGATTAGGAGAAAGAATAAGGAAATTGCGCTTGTTGTGACCATAGATTGCTATAGTGACCTGGGCGAGACAAGAAAAGGGGCAAACATCTCAAGGATCACGGACATGATATACGGCACCATCCGCAACGAGGAGCCGTTTGACGGGATAGAGTTTCTTGGCCAGCGGGTGCTTGAAAACTTGTTCTCTGCGGGTGGAGAGAGCAGCTATGCAGAAATAATGCTCTCCGCCGAATATTTCATGAACAGGGTGCTTGAGAATGGCCTCGAGTCGGTGGCAATTTACAGGATCTACTCAAACGTGAAAGTCAGGGCCAGTGAGCCCATGCTCAGAAAGGTTTCTGTTGAAGTGAACGGAATGAATGCCTGCCCGTGTGCCATGCTGACTACCAGAGAACTGGTAAAGGAAAAGTTCCCCGATCACGGGGAGATCATTTCAATGATGCCCGCAGTCACGCACAACCAACGCAACCTTGTGAAGGTGGAAATAGAGTCTCATAGCAATGTCATAGAAATTGATGACATCATATCGGTCTGTGAATCCGTGATTGGATCACCGCAACTCTCAAAAATGGGCAAGGAACTGGAAGGAAAGAGGATACTCGAGGCCCATCTCAAGCCCATGTTTGTCGAGGACATAGTCAGGGAGATTTCAGGCAAACTTGCCCAGAAATATGTCAACCTCGAAGACACTGCCAGGATTTCCGTTTCGTCTGAGAGTTTCGAGACGCTTCATCCTCACAATGTCTACGCTGAGATATCCACGACCATGGCAGACCTCAGGGAAAAACTCCACATGCAGGATGCCTCAAAACAATGAATCTCACCCAATGGGCTGGCCAGTTGCCTGTTCCGGTGAATGTCCTCAGACTAAAACCTGTTCTGTATCTCTGATATGAGCTTCCGTTTGATTTCCGTTGTGCTTGGAGGACCGTCATGGTTAGACCTGCTCATTCTGAGTACTCTTACCTGAATTCCTCTCTCAGAGCATTTTCTCACAATTTCCGCAGGATCGAACTTCTGGTCATATCCCAGGGCTATGATGTCCGGTTTTACCTGTTCCACCGTTGTGTATATGTCGCCAATGGCGCCGAGAACAGCTCGGTTAACGATCCTGAGCTGAGATATCATCATGAGCCTGGTCCTTTCATCAAAGAGAAGCTGTTTTCCATTCTTTTTTGCGGTTTCATCCCTTGCCACCACTACGACAAGCTCATCGCCGTTTTTGGCTGCTTCCTGTAGAAAATGAATGTGCCCCGGATGAAGTATGTCAAAAACCCCTGTAGCCATGACTCTGGTCATTGAAATGCCGCAGACTATCTCTATGTAATGTATAAACCTTGATAAGGGTCCCAAAAAATTAGTTAAGCTGCATCGCAATGACTCATGGTTGCTGCTGAGAAAGTTCACATGGGATGACATTCAGGCCATCGTTGACCTTGAGGCCAGAAGTTTCGCGGTGGGTGCATATGATCGGGAGGACCTTGAAGCGGTATTTTCGAATCCGGATTCCTTTAATTACGTCGCCGAGGCTGATGGGAAGGTTGTTGGTTATGTCGTGGCTATCCCGCTCGATAACTCGTCTGCTGATATAGAGAGCATTGCCGTGGACCCTGGCCTTCAGCGCAGCGGACTGGGCTCAAGCCTCATGTCCTATATTGAGGAGGAAATGGTAGCCAGGGGATTTTCCATCTCTGTCCTCGAAGTGAGGGAAAAGAACCTGGAGGCGATAGCCTTCTACCAGAGACAGGGGTATGAAACAACCAAACTCCTTAATAATTATTACAGGGAGTATTTCAGGGACTCCAGACATGGCTTCAGGATGGCTAAGCGTCTGAAGTAGTCTTGGCATACCGTGATAGAAGCCCTGTTATTTTTTCCAGTATACTGCCGTGGCATGATACGACTATTTTTCTCATTGCGACCGTCCTGGCAAGAGACTCAGCAAGTGGAGAGGCCTCGAGAAGGGGCACACGGACACCTCCGACAATCACTTCGAAATCGGTCTTGATCCTGTCAGGGGATTGGAATTCAGGCGGGGGGATGACGTCAATTATGTAATCGTCCGGGTCGAACCGCCCGGACATTGACTCTTTCACTGAATAAAGAATATCAGGGGAATAGCTCATCACCGCAGCTTTCTTGAAAAGCCTCCTCATAAGTACTTCTTTCATGCGGGGGCGTGCCTTTTCCGAAGATAATAGCACCGTCAGAAGATCACCGTCATTCAACAGGAACGGGTTCTCAATCTCTTCCTTCATGGGACTGACTATGGTACTCATCATTCCATGAATGATTCTGCTGGTCTTGTGCCAGTATACCGATCGATACATCAGAATCCTTCCGATGAGGAGTGATTCCAGATTGGGGATGCCTTTTTCCTCAATGCTCAGGCGGTTGTTGCTCCTGATGAGGGTGTTCAGGATCCGCTTATAATCCACTAGTCCCAAGGGAATACCGCAGAAGATTGAATCCCGGTTAAGGTAGTCGAGTTCATCCGCATCCACCGGCCCGCTTATTATGGCGGAAACTACGCCGAGATCCTTGGAGCCGGAGGCCGCCTTGGAAACGCTCACAGCATCAAGGCCATATTTCTCGAGTATACCGGGGATCCCTGAGTTGGTAAACGGTTTTTTGCCAAGGATGATCCTCCTCCCCGCCTCTGCATGGTCAAGTCCGGTCCAGCTCTGAAATAGGTCCTCAAAACTGTGGCTGAAGGGAGGATGTCCCAGATCATGCAGGAGAGCTGAAGCGAGGAGCATGTCAGACTGATCTATTTCAAGCCTCTCCGCAAACTGTGATGCTACGAACATGGTGCCCAGGGAATGTTCAAACCTTGTATGATTTGCTCCCGGATAGACAAGATAGCTCATCCCCAATTGCTTAACGTACCTGAGTCTCTGAAACTCCGGTGTATCAATGAGCTCTCCGATTATACCAGAAACCCTCACCGGCCCATGCACTGGATCCTGGATTATCTTGAAGTTTCCGTTCATAGTTCATCAGGATGCCGGGCACATCCCACTCAGTCCAGATGTCCTGGAAGGTGCCCCCTGTTTCACCTCAGATCCGCACCTCATCAGCATCGCGAGTCGTGCTTACCGTTGCCCCCTTCCGGTTCTGGCGGATTCAACACGCTGATCCAGTTCCCGTCCTCCTTTGAGGTCGGAACATGGAACCTGCGATCCGATGAGACAGACCATCAATGGCTCCACAGGGCCTGCCAGAAGTCTGGTTGCCCTCATGAGACCGTCACCCCTGCATATAGACTTCAGGTAAGAGGAAGTGCCTAACTTCCCGGCCAAGCCCGGCCAGTCCAGATAACGTCCTGATTAAAAAGCTATCATGCGGAAAACGCTTATTAATATCAGAACTATTTCACTTTTATTAAAAAAATGTGAATTGACATGAGCGAAAAACTTATGGACAAAAAGATGTGGGCGCTTGTAGCTGCAATTATCGTAGTTACATCTGCCCTGATTTCCGTGGGGGTTGTAACCCAGAAGAGCAACTCCGCTTCAGCAGGAAAAATAACCGTTACGGATTCGCTGGGAAGGACCTTCACTTTCCAGCATCCGGTAACCAGGATCGTGAGCCTTGACCCTTCCGCAACAGCGATATTGTATGCACTCGGCTCTTACAGGTACCTCGTTGGAGGAAACCAGTTCGACTGCTATCCCCCTCATGAGACGGCTCCAAACGTAGGGGACTCATACAGTGTAAATTATGAGGAAATTCTCAACCTATCGCCACAGGTAGTACTTGGATACGGAACGTCCATGCCCACTTATGGGACGTACATTAACGACACGCTGCACATACCCTTCATCCTGGATAACCCCGAAAACTTCACTCAGATTGAAAACCTGACAACGATGCTGGGTATCCTCACTGGTACCCAGTCCAATGCCACACTGATCAATAACTGGATGCAGGAAAATCTTGCGAATGTCCGGAACCAGATCTCGCTTCAGACAAACAGGGGACAATCTGTGTTTTACTATCTTTCCGCGTGCGGAGGCATCTGGACCTCAGGTAATGACACTTTCATTAACCAGTATTTCTCCATCCTGGATCTCAAAAATATCGCAAATAGCCCGGGATACTATACCGTTAGTGCGGAACTCATCGCCAGCGAGTCGCCTGACATCATCCTGCTGGACCAGTATGTACCATACAGCGACGTGACAGCGGCGCCATTTAACCAGACAAGTGCCATGACTTCATCACCACAGAAGGTTTACGCCATATTCAACGACAGTTTCTTCAACGAACCTGATTTCAGGGTAGTCTATGCAATTCAATGGCTCGCCGAACAGGTCTATCCGGGAATACAGCTTAGCATATCCCAGTTCCCCATCAGTCTGCAGTATCCACCATGGCCGTCAAGCTAGGTAGAGAGTAACAGTGATGCACGGTAAATATTTGACTTCATTGGTGTCAGGACGCAGGTCGCAGCTCTCGACAAGGAGTGCGGTAATTGCGGTGATCTTCTTTGTCGTCCTGATAGTGTCGCTGAGCATTGGAACAGTGCAGATTCCACCCATGATTGTTGCGGAGATCATTCTGAGCCAGATCCCTTTTCTTGGAGCACACTTTGCTTCCGGGTTCAGTCAGGTCCAGTATGAAATAGTCGTTCTTCTGAGGGAGCCCCAGATCCTGGGGGCCGTCGTAATAGGGGCATCCCTTGGAGTGGGCGGCGCCGTAATTCAATCGATTTTCAAAAATCCCATAACGGAGCCATACGTCATCGGTATATCCAGCGGGGCAGCGCTGGGTGCAGTGCTTGCTATTGCCGGATCAGTGTATATATTCGGGGCATACACTGTGGGGGGAATGGCCTTCATTTTTTCGCTCCTTGTTGTTTTCCTGGTCTACTTTGCCTCCATCAGGAGGGGTAAGGTGCCGATGGTATACCTGCTGCTGATGGGCATAGCGATCTCGTTATTTGTGTCGGCCATTGTGGCTTTCCTTCTCTTCAGCAACATCCGTCTCCAGGGGGCTGTGTTCTTCTGGCTGCTGGGGTCACTCCAGGAAATGACGTGGCCGAAGGTGGAAATCATAACGGGGATCAACATCCTCATGATCATGGTGTCCCTGCTCTACTCCAGGGAGCTCGATGCCTTTCAGATGGGCGAAGAATATGCTTCTTCGGTGGGAGTGAGTGTGGAACGAACCAAGATTCTTCTTATAGCCACCATAACTCTGGGAGTATCTTCTTGCGTTGCGGTGGCAGGACTCATTGGATTTGTAGGACTGGTGATTCCCCATGTCAGCAGGATAATATTTGGGGGGTCCAACAGGAGTGTTGTTCCTGCCTCTGCCGTCCTGGGAAGCGTCTTTCTCCTGATATCAGAAGATATTGCTCATTCCAGACTCTTTGGGGGAGAGGTCATACCCATCGGGATAATAACCAGCCTCATCGGCGTCCCTTTCTTCATGTTCCTTATGGTCAGGCTGGCCGGGGGTTTCTATGAGTCTTGAACTGGTTTCAGTTTCAAAGAGGAGGGGAACATTCAGGCTGGAGGGTATCTCTATCAGGGCTGAAGATGGTGGAATTCTCGGCATTGCCGGGCCAAACGGGGCCGGGAAGAGTACTCTGTTGAAGGTAATGGCCGGCATTCTCCCCCCAGATTCCGGGACTATGACCATTGACGGAAGGGACATTTCCTCCATGTCGCTGAGGGAACGGGCAGGCAAAATTTCAATACTGTTCCAGGAAACCCCTGCACCATTCAATTTTGGTGTAAAAGATGTCATAAGGACTTCAGGATATTTCATAGGTGGAAGGGAGGATAACATTGACAGAGTGCTGGAGTCCGTCGGAATCGCAGAACTTGGAGGGAGGCCGTTCCATGAGCTCAGCGGCGGCGAAAAGAGACTTGTGATGCTGTCTGCACTCCTTTACCAGAATACGAAGGTTTGCCTTTTCGACGAGCCGTTCTCGTTCCTGGATGTCGACAAGGAAATGAGAATTGCCCGCACAATAAGGAAGTTGAGAGATGAGGATCGGCTTGTCATAGTGACCATGCACGATATCAACGGACTCCTCAGGCTTGCAGATTCGGCCCTGCTCATGAAAAAGGGCGTCCAGGTGGCTTACGGGACTGTCGGTGATGTGATTACCGTTGAGAACATATACAGAACATACGGCGTCAGGTTCGCAGAGTACGACTCCCCCGAGGGGAGACGAATGGTACCCGAGGAATCCATGGCCATTCAGGAAAGAGTGGTGTGACTCCTCGTGATCAGCTGCATGACAAGGTCCCGGACGACTGGAATCTCAGGTTCGCAAAAGGGAGATGAGATTTGGTGAGGATTACCGTTCCATCGGTTCTTGTAATGGCCGGCGGCAAGGGCACCAGAATGGGCCTGGCTGAAAAATACATGATGAACGCAGGAGGCACTCCCCTGGTGGAAAGGATCCTCCAGGCAGCTTGCATGCTTTCACGTGCCATCTATGTCTGCACCTCAGGGCAAATCCCACAACTGGAAAGGCTGGCCTCAACGTACGGCGCTTCCATCATATATGGAGCGGGAAGGTCCTATTATGAAGACCTTTCTCGTTCATACATCCGCGTGAAGGAATATCCACTTCTGGTGATCCCCGGGGACCTGGCGATCCCGGATGAACAGGTTCTGACCTCTTTCCTATCCAGGGCTGTGGAGCTAGAGTGCGATCTGGTCAACCTGTCCGCTGGGGGAAACATTACCGGAATTTGCCTCATCAGGCACCGCCCCATGGACGCAAAGGAACTTTCCTATGATGCGATCGATTTTCCGCAAGATGCTGTTGTGAACGTCAATACGGCATCCGATTTCGAAAGAGCTGAGAAGTTGTTTGAGGAAAGAGCGGGGAAGCAATATGAGCACTGACACGCTACGGGCAGGCTTGATTTCCCTGGGCTCAGGATACAAGGGCAGACTTTCTGCCGGTGGCGTTTGCAATGCAACCTGCATTCTGGTGGAAGACGATTAGGATGGCAACGCAAGAAAGCAATGGCAAGACAGGCTCTGGCACTGCAATAAAATTCAAGGGGGCCTTCATGCAGTCCTTCACGTCTGTTGGCCCGATGCTGGACATCGCCGCACTGTTTTCTGCCATTGCGGTATACGCAGGCTTGTATCTGGGCTTCGTCATGATCCTGGCATTCCTCATAACATCCGGTATCATGTACGTGGTATACAGCCTCGCCTCAAGATTCCGTTCCAATGGAGGATATTACTTTTTTGCAGCCAGCAGCTTTGGAAAGGGTGTCGGGGTTGTGGTATCCATAATGTACGTGGCTTACGCAGTACTTGTGGTGCCGGATATTTCATTGTTTGTATCCTATTTTATAACTTATCTTCTGCCGTTGGGGCCATCTCAGATACAAGTTATGATCTATATTGTACCAATAATTTTTCTCATGGTCGTGTGTGGAATTGTCTCCCTGGGCCTCGGCAGATCCATAAAGTACACTGTACTTGCAGGTGCAGTGGAGTTTCTATTCATCGTGGCGATAGATATCCTTTTTCTGTACAGGGCCCATGGAATCCTGGTGCCTACCTTTTCCGGCAGCACTCCTTTTCTTTCCATATTCAGCGGGGTTGTGTTCGGGGTTCTGGCTTTTGCTGGCAATGGTTCGTCCATATTTCTCTCTGAAGATACTGAGAACAGCAGGGAGACGATTCCAAGAGGGATAAAGTACTCATATATCGCGACAGGGCTCCTGATGATAATCTCGGCGTTTTCCATGGTTTCTTTTCTTGGTCAGACCGGGATAGCTGCGTATACATCTGACCCGATCTATATTACTACAGCCATCAGGAGCGATCTGTCCTATGCCGTTTACGTAGCGTTCGCTTTAATTGCGGTGCTGAGTGCTACAAATCTTTCGGTTTCATACACCAACGCACTTCTGAACAACCTCCGAAAGATGGTGGTTCATGAGATCATACCATTCAGCTGGTTTGGCCGTACTTACATGCTTTTAACAGTGGTGTTTTTGGGAGGATGTATCGTGGTCGCTTCCACATATTATCTTGGTCCGGTAAACGCATTTATTGTGATAGCTGCCGTGGTATCTATCGCCTACATGGTACTGCATCTCATTGCAGCATTTTCCCTGATGAAGATATCGGGAAAAAACCTGACAAGCAAAGGGTTTATAGCAGCTCTTGGTTCAGCAATTCTCCTCGCTGTCACCATCCTCTTCTCACTCATTTCAGATGCCACGCCTGGGTCTCCCCTTATGATCTCCATAGCATCTGTAGGGTTGATTGTGGCGGCTTCTATTCTAATTACTGCGGCGGGAAAGAAAGCATGGAGAAAATGGTATTCGGAAATTAATATCACTGGCAGTTAGCGATCATGACCTGTCTGGAGAAATGACTGATAAAGCCTGGTTATAGCCCGGTAAAGTTCAGAATCAGATCCAACCGCACCTCTTCCCAGAGCGAGGGCAAATCCCATGCCGACTCCCTCCTTAACATGACCTCTTTCATATTCAGTGAGTCCCGGGTGATGTAACCCGCTGAAATCAGGGTTGGATATGATCAGATTCTCCCTGGGGACCAGTGACACAGTTTCCGGCCTGTGTTCCCTTACCCACCTGGAAGTGCCGAGGTACATATCGTCTCCCTTTCCCATCCTCCTGGCAAGCAGGTATGCAGCCACCATCTGAGTACCTCCGGAAAGAAACACTCTTGAGGAGTGTATGTTAAGAGCAGCTGACACGGTGGTAGAAGTCACGTAATCTCCGAAATTTCTCATGATCTCTGAAGGTGAATTGGGTGCACCAAGGTTCTCCGTCGCGGATTGGAAAATCTCCTGCTTCAGAGCATCAGGATCTACCGGCATGCTGCTGCTGGACTTTACGTTGTGACCAAGCAACTTGAGGATGAAATATGCTGTTGTGGTGCCTCCCGGGATGCTTTCAGCCATGATTATGTTGCTGTACTTTCCGTCGAGAAGGGTCGCGATATATTTTCCAAGAGCGACAGCATCTTCGTACGCAGGAAGTGCAGGCGACGTTCTCGGATCAAGTGAGGAACCAAGATTGCTCCTGACATGGGGAACCTTAGGATATAGCGTGAACCCTGCGTCCACAATCAGGACTGGCATTCCTAGGAGTGAGATACATGCCCTGGAAATCAGGGCAGGCGTTGGAATGCCTTCAGGAGTCATTGGCGGAACATCCAGACTTATGCATCTACCGGCATACATTATCTCAGCGTCCACGGCAGGGGTAAGGCGGGTAAGTTCAGGAGATGCTCCGGCAGCAGTTATGCCTGGTATCTTTGATAATTCTGTGGTTCCTGCAGCGAGGACGAATATGCTGTTTTCCTTGGAAATTTCCCTAAGTGCTTTAGATGACGAGTCATGAGCATCAACAAAAGCCATTTGCTGGGCAGTTGTTATACGTTTATAGATTTGGCGCAGAAAACTTAAGTCTTCCTTTGTTAAGGCAATGCTCGATGTGGGATTTGGTCGGCCAGGTTATGTCCCAACGGCCTGTGGGTGACACAAGGGGTCTTACCCCACGTTGGAGCTCCCAAGATAAAGAATTACAGGAAAAACTTCTTTCATCTTATGATTTGGACTTAACGGGAATGGCGGGGAGCATGGAGAGTACGCATATTCGAACAGGATCTTTTCAAAATTACAACAACTTGTGCAAATGACCTCGAAAGTGGGTTATGGCTGACATGCTCCCGCAGCTAAAGCATGTGGGGTTCTCACTTTTGCTCCGTTTTTCGTCTTCATTCCTCACGGTCCGGACGGTTTTGCGGGAACCCATTACCGGGTTCTGGCGTCTTTCCAGTCCTGAAAGTTGCGCCTCTGTGGGTATCAGTGCTCCACTTGCATGCATCCCTGTCTGTATGCAATGTGGATACATCTTCAATCCGTTCCTCTGCACAGACTGCGGAACGGAGACATTCCCAACCTCATGCTGAAGTCCTTACGGATCAACCGCTGCATGGGGATTTTCATGCACGACTTCCTCATGTTTTCACAGGAGGAGTTTCATGCCTGAATTTCAATGCCATTGCGAGAATATGCATCAACTGCTATTATCCCGTTATTAAATGGATATACCCCCGTCGACAACGAAATTAGATCCCGTTATGAAGGAGGCTTTCTCAGACATAAGGAAGCAAACCATGGCCGATATGTCCCGCACCACGCCCCATCTTCCAAGCGGAGTCATTTTTTCGACTTTCGACCTGAATTGGCTATCCTCCCAGCCTCCGCGGTTCATGTCCGTCATGATGAATCCGGGGGATACAGAATT